>JAICYA010000078.1 GCA_025934455.1 Rudaea sp. | reverse complement strand
GGCGCGCGAATGAAGGTGAAACCGTCCTTGCGCACCGCGAACAGCGGCGCCATGCCGAAATCCAGCTCGGCCAGCTTGGATTCCGAATACTGCGGCAGATCGGCAACCGGCCGATCGCCGCGCGCCAGCGGCGTCAAGTCCACGCCCTGGGTCTGTTCGGCGCCCGACAAATGCGCGAGATCGAGCAGCGTCGGCGCGATATCGACATTGCGCACCGGCCCCGGATACGCCTTGCCGCGCGGGTATTCCGGCGGATAACGGATGATCAACGGCACATGGGTCGTGGCGCGATAGACGAAAATCGCATGGGTCTTCTCTCCGTGCTCGCCCAGGCTTTCGCCATGATCCGCGGTGAATACGAACACGGTACGGTCCAATTCGCCGCTCGCGCGCAGGGCATCGACCAGCCGACCAAGCTCACGGTCTGCGTAGGCAATCGAAGCGTCGTAAGAACTGGGTGAAATCGCCTTGGCCCATGTCGGCGGATGATGCGGCTCATGCGGATCGAACAGATGCACCCACAGGAAAAACGGCTTTTTTTGCGCTTGCTTGGTGCGTTGGCCATACCAATCGAGCACATGCTGGATGGTTTCTTCGGCGGGCCGTTCGCGAATCATGAACAGCTTCGGCTCATCCTCGCCCCACAGGTCGTCGTCGTAGACGTCGAACCCCTGGTCGAGTTTGTAGCGTCGGCTGAGCACGATGGCCGAAACGTAGGCGCGCGTCTCGTAACCGGCCGCCTTGAAACGCTCGGCCAGCGTTTCCGCCGCATCGCCAAGCGCGAACGTGCCGTTGTCGCGCACGCCGTGGGCCGGCGGCAACAGTCCGGTCATGATCGTCGCATGCGATACCGCCGTGATCGGCGCCGCCGATATCGCGTTGTCGAATCGCACGCCGTCGGCGGCGAGATGGTCGATGGTCGGCGTATGCGCCAAACCGAACCCATACGTACCCAGGTGATCCGCACGGGTCGTATCGAAGGTCACAATCACGACGTTCGGGTGCTCGGGTGCGCGTCCGCAGCCCACCAGCGCCAGCAGTGCCGTGACGACGATGGACCGTAAAACCGTAGCCCGCAGGCAATGGGGAGATTTCACAAACGCACGCAACCCGCGGCGCAAGCCGCATAGCTGTGGACACAGGTTCGACTTTGCGCCGAGGGTGACGGGCGCATGGAACAGCGCCCGTCACAGGTAAACGTCATTGCAAGCGCGGGCGCAGTCCGAGCAGGCCGAAGGCAATCAGCAATGCCAGCAGCAGGCCCAATGCCAGATGGCCCAAACCCGGAGCCGGAACAGGCGGGGCCGGGGGCACCGCCACGAAATTCAGCAACTGGCCCTGTTCGGCCTGAGTCATGCACTGCAGGGAATTGGCGGGCAACGCCAGCAAGCTGCCGGCCTTGCTGGCAACCGCGGCCTTGGACGGAGCCAACGCGACGAAGTTCGCGATGATGCCCGTCTGGCCCGGCTGCAGAGTAAACGTGTAGCCCCAATACGGATTGTCGTCGCCATTGGCGAAATTGATTCCGGCCAACGGCACGCTTGCGCCCGGTCCTTGCAGTACCGCGGCCTGACGCGGATCGGACGACGTGGTTCCACTGTAATTCTGGAACGTCGCCACCCACTTTGCGCTGGTGTCGGTGAACGGCGATGCCGTGGAGCCCGTCGAAGAGTTCGTGATGATCGTGTTGGAATCGGAACCCAGATTGTTCGCGATCACCATGGTGACGGTCTGCGCCGTAGCACCGGTGTTGGTGAAGTAGTTCAGCCAGCGCGCGAACGAATCGTTGTCGGGCACGAACACCTTGCGCGACATGGCGATACTGCCGGAAGTCTGGGTCGGAAAAACGACTTGCCGGTTGACGCCAGAGGCCGTGCCGGTGCATTCGGTCGTCGCCGGGCCGTTTTTGTTGTAGATGGCGAAATTCGCATTGCCCGTTTCGCACGTCGCCACCGTGTTGTTCAGGCTCAGGCATAGCGTGTTGTAGCCGTCGAACCCATCGTTGAGCGTGCTCGCCACCGTGCCGCCGTTGAGCGTCGTTGCCGCGACGGCATGCGTGTAGCTGACCTCGGACATCGCGCCGGATGCCGAGCTGCTGGTGCTGAACGTGATGTTCGTGTTGATGAAATACTTCAGACCAGAGGCATCGATAAGTGCCTGCGAGCCGGTGGCCAGCGGCGTGAACTTGTCGAGCGGGATACCGTTGCGCTTGTCGCCCGACTTCGCTTGACGCACGGTTGTGGAAGCATTGGCCCGGGCATGTCCGCGCAATGCGGCTCCGGTGTCGGTGACCGATACGTCCGCATGCGCGAACGACAACGGCGCCAGCAAACAGCACAGCACTGCAAGACGTTTCATGATTTTCCCCTATGGAATGTGTACCCCAAAAGCCACACTACTCTACACCTTTGACGCCAGAAGACGCCAGACCCTTCCGGTAAGCGCGGAGACGATTTCTTCCCCCGCCGGATCGATGCCTGGCGTGTAGTAGTCCGGTGCGGCGATGCGCCCGGCCCAATCCTCGATCAATTTCGCAGCCGTATTGGCATCCAGTCCGGCATGGGCATATACCTGCTGCAGGCTGCGGACGGGATTCACGCACAATCGTTCGTACCCGACCCAATGGCAGGAACGGGCCAAATCGTCATCGGTGGCCAACGTTTGCAACAGCCATCCGTAAGACGACGCCCACTGCCGTGCGTAGCCTTCCACGACACGGCCGGATGCGTAACAGGCCTGGATCGCCGCCGCCTGCTCCACGTCGCCGACATTCACGGCTCGCTTGAACGGACCGAATTCGTAATGGCCGCTGCGTGCCAGATGTATCGCAATCGCAGGGTCGTCCCGCGCCCAGGCGCTGAACAGGCCGTCCTGCTTGATCAGGGAGGCAACATGCGCCTGCGGCTCGCGCACGGCGATCACGAACCGCGCATCGGGAAACAGGCGCCGCAGGTAACCGATCCGGGTGAGATTGTAGTTGCCCTTGGCCAGATAGCGCCGTGCTCGGCGTACGGCGAGCAATTTGTGGATGTGCGCGGTGTAAAAATTTGCAAATGCCGGGTTGTCGCAAGTGGTGTCGAGAATCTGGTCGATCGTGACATCGTGCCGTCCCGGAAAGAAGTGCGTCCAGAACACTTCCTCAAAGGCTTCCGGGCTGTTCGCCGTGACCGTAAGACGGTCGCGATGGGCACGCTCGACGGGCGTTTGCGCCGGCAGCGGCAGACGTGCACGCAGCCAATTCCACCAGTAAGGGGTCCACAGCAGCGGATAGTCGCTGTAGCGATGCGTCGTGAAATCCGGCGCCGCGGCCAGCGCCTCGAGCAGCAGCGTGGTCCCGGACCGGGCCAGGCCACACACATAGACCGGGCGTTCGATACACGGCGCCGGCAAATCGCCATCGAGGACGCGCGTCTCGAGATCGCCGAGCCAACGCATGAATCGGGGCAGGCGCGCGTTCAAGGCGCCCGCCATTTTGTCCAAGGCAGGGATCGGCGGGTGGCGTGATGCTGGCATCGGCCCATTATTACCTGTACGGCGTGCTGCGAAAATGTTGCCGTGCTCGCGGCGCTCGCGCGTCTTGGCTACACTCGTCTTTTAACGATCGCGGAAGTCCCATGCGTTTGCGTTGGATCTGTTTTGCATTGCTGCTGTGCCTGAGCACCGGAGCGCATGCCTACATTGGGCCGGGTGCCGGCCTGAACGTACTTGGATCGCTATGGGCGGTACTCGTCGGCATCGTGTTGGCATTGTTCGCCATCCTGACTTGGCCCCTGCGCCTGTTGTGGCGCAAATTGCGCGGTCCGAGGGACACGCAACGCGAACACGATGCCGATGAAAGCCGCCGCGACTGATCGATTGACCGCGTTGCGCGTTATCGGGGTGGCGCTGACCACGCTTCTGATTTGCGCCGGCTGCGCCAAAGCGCCGCCCGTACCTGCCCGATCACGCTTGATCGTGCTCGGTTTCGATGGGATGGATCCCAATCTGACCGAGAAGTGGATGGCAGATGGCAGTCTGCCGCATTTCGCGCAACTGGCCCGATCCGGCCATTACCAGCGCCTGGCCACGACCAATCCGCCGCAGTCGCCGGTCGCCTGGGCCAGCTTCGCCACGGGCGCCAATCCCGGCGCGCATGGCATCTTCGATTTCCTGCGTCGCGACAAGTCGGACTACGCGCCGGAGTTCTCGATCGCCGACACGACGCCCCCGCAACATGTATTGCACGTGTTCGGCTGGGAAATTCCGCTGGATTCCGGCAGCCTGCGCAACCTGCGCGACGGCACGCCGTTCTGGTCGACGGCGGAACGCGACGGCGACCGCGCCACGGTACTGCGCGTGCCGGTGACTTATCCCCCGGACCCGATCACGCGCATGCTATCCGGCATGGGCGTGCCGGATCTGCTCGGCACGCAAGGAACCTACACGATCTATGCCACGCGGCCGATCCCGGGCGCCGAAAATGGCGGTCGCGTCGAACTGGTGGAGATCGGCGACGACGGCTCCATCCACGCGCAATTTGATGGTCCCGCCGATCCGCTGAAACCCGGCGCGGGCGCATTGCAGGTTCCGTTGGTGCTGAAGCCGAGAGCGCACGGCGCGCAGTTGGCAATGGCCGATCAAACGCTCGCACTCGAACCGGGCAAGTGGTCGCCCTGGATTCACCTGCGTTTCCGTTACGCCGGATTCGCCAGTATCGCTGGCATGGTGCGGGCTTATCTGCTGGAAGGTTTTCCGCGTCCGCTGCTGTACGTTTCCCCGATCAATTTCGACCCGAGCGATCCCGCAACGACGATCAGTTCGCCGCCAGGCTACGCGGCGGAACTGGCAAAGCGCATCGGCGATTACTACACGCTGGGCATGCCCGAGGAAACCTGGTCGTTGAACCAGGGGCACATGAGCGAACAAGGCTGGCTAGACAGCGTAAAGAGCACGCTCGCCGACGGCGAGAAAATGCTCGACGACGCCCTCGCCCGCAACGACAGCGAACTGGTCGTCGAAGTGTTCGTGCAGACCGACCGGGTCAGCCACATGTTCTGGCGCGGCATCGACCCCCAGCATCCGTTGTACGCACAAAGCAGCGCCCTCGCGCGCGGCGCGATTCCATGGATTTACCGGCAAGCGGACCGCGTGCTCGGCGACGTGCAGGCGAAGATGCGCGCGGACGATCGCCTCATCGTGCTGTCGGATCACGGGTTCGCCTCGTTCCGCCGTGCGGTGCACCTGAATCGCTGGCTGGCCGACCAGGGTTATCTGGTCCTGAAACCCGGCGCGACGGTTTCCGCACCGCTCTTCGCGCAGGTCGACTGGCAAAAAACACGCGCCTACGCATTGGGGCTCAACGGCATCTATATCAACGAAAAAGGCCGCGAAGCGCAGGGTATCGTCGCGACAAGCGCCGTCGCGCCGCTCAAGGCGGACATCGCGGCGAAATTGAGCGGCCTGCACGACGGCGAATTCGCCGTCGTCGATGCGGTCTACGATGCGGATGCGATCTATCACGGCGCTCACGTTGGCGACGCGCCGGATCTCATCGTCGGCTACGCCCGCGGCTATCGCGCGTCATGGCAAACCACGTTGGGCGGGGTAACGGCCGCGCTGATCGAGGACAACCTGCAGCCCTGGAGCGGCGATCATTGCATCGATCCAGCTGCCGTGCCCGGCGTTCTGTTCACCTCATTCCAGCCGGACAAACCCGTCGCGGGCATTGCGGATGTCGCCCAACTGATCCTGCAGCACCTGCCGGCACCGGCGAAATCGACGCCGTGAATCTGGGACTGCTCGACTTGCCTGCGCCGCTGTTGGACGCGCTGGATGGCGCATTCGACCGAATCGGCGTCCCCGCGTTGTTGCGCGTGGTGACATACGCCGCTGCTTCTGCCTGGATGGGAATGGCGCTTTACCGGCGTCTGTCGGATCAGCGACGCCTGGCCGAAATCGAAGCCCAGGTCGCGCTCAGTCAGCAAGCGCTGGCGCGGCACGATGGCGACTTCGCAACGCTGCAGATCCTGATCGTGGCCAACCTGCGAGCAACCTCGCACCACCTCGCATTGACGCTGCGGCCCGCGCTGATCGCCAGTCTGCCCCTGCTCTTCGCGTTGCCGTGGCTTTCCAATCGTTTCGATTTCCGGCAGCCGCAGACCGGAACATCGATTTCCGTGTGCGTGCAGCCTGTCGTGCGCGGCGTGCACTGGCAAGCGTCGAGCGCTGCGGCAGCCACCGCATCGGGGTGCTGGCTCACACCCTGGCCCGATGTCAAAACACCGGCCACACTGTCCGACTCCGCAGGACAACCGCTGCTCGTGATGCCCAATGCCGTAAAGAGCGATACCGTCGAGAAATTCGGCTGGTTCAATTGGCTCATCGGCAATCCGGCCGGTTACCTGCCGGCCGATGCGGCCATCGCGCGCGTGCACATCGCCCTATCGCAACGGCAGATTTTCCCCATCGGGCCAGCGTGGTTGCGTGGCTGGGTCTTCTGGTATTTCCTCACCGTGCTTTTCGTCTCACTGTGGCTGAAATGGCGTTGGCGATTGCACTGATCCCTGCCACCGCTGACGCGCGCCGCGAAACCTGCGAACATCGCGGCTCGTTAGTTCTGTTTGGGGATTCACATGACTGGAAACGACACGGCGATCCGCCGCGATGTCGGCGCGTTCGCGCTGATGCTCATGGGGCTGGGTTCGATCATCGGCTCGGGCTGGCTGTTCGGCGCCTGGCGCGCAGCGGGTTTGGCCGGGCCGGACGCAGTCTGGGCCTGGGTCATCGGCGCGCTGATCATCAGCGCGATCGCGCTGACCTACGCCGAACTCGGCGCGATGTTCCCCGAGTCCGGCGGCATGGTGCGCTACGGCCAGTATTCGCACGGCTCGCTGGTCGGCTTCATCGCGGCCTGGGCCAACTGGATCGCCATCGTCTCGGTGATTCCGGTCGAAGCCGAAGCCTCGGTGCAGTACATGGCCTCTTGGCCGTGGGCGTGGACGCAGGCCTTGTACGTGCCCGCACCGGGCGGCCGTGGTGAACTGACGCCACCCGGATTGACCATCGCGGCCGCGCTGGTAGTTGTATACTTTTTGCTGAATTTCTGGAGCGTGAAGGTATTCGCGCGATCCAATACGGCGATCACGATCTTCAAGCTCGTGGTGCCCGCGCTGACCGCGCTGGCGCTGATCGCGAGCGGATTCCACACCGAAAATTTTTCCGTCGGCATTCACAGCGGTCCGCACACGACGGATTGGGCCGCCGTGCTCACCGCAGTGGCCATCGCCGGCATCGTGTTCAGCTACAACGGTTTCCAGAGTCCGGTGAACATGGCTGGCGAAGCGCGCAATCCCGGACGCAGCGTGCCCCTGGCCGTGATCGGCGCGATCGGCCTCGCCACCATCGTGTATTTGCTGCTGCAAGTCGCCTACATCGGCGCGGTGCCGCCGGAGATGCTCGCGCAGTACGGCTGGCACGGCATCGACTTCCGCTCGCCGTTCGCGCAGCTGGCGCTGATCGTGAACCTGCAGTGGCTGGCGATGCTGTTGTACGCGGATGCGTTCATCAGTCCGAGCGGCACCGGCATGACCTACACCGCGACCTGCGCGCGCATGCTCTACGCGATGCAGAAGAACGGCACCATGCCGGCGACCTTCGGCACCGTGCATCCGCGTTGGGGCGTGCCGCGCGCAGCGATGTGGTTCGACCTTGCCGTCGGCTTCGTGTTCCTGTTCTTCTTCCGCGGCTGGGGCACCCTGGCGGCGGTGATTTCCGGCGCCACCATCATCTCTTACCTGACCGGGCCGGTCAGCGCGGCCGTGTTGCGCCGGACAGCGCCGGAAATGTATCGACCGCTGCGCCTGCCGGCATTGAACGTGCTGTCGTGCCTGGCCTTCGTGTTTTCCACCGAACTCAT
>JAICYA010000079.1 GCA_025934455.1 Rudaea sp. | reverse complement strand
TCGACGAGGTAGCCGTCGAACTCGACGATGTCGCCGTCGCGCGTGCGCTTGATCTCGCGTTCGATGGCCGCATCGGCGGGGATCAGGTGCATGTTCGCGCTGGATTCGATGATCTCGCGTTCGGGGATGGGAAATTCGCGCACCTGCCAGAAGTAGAAGCGTCCGGATTGGGATATGTCGATCTTGTCCAGCACGCTCGAATCGGACATGCGCCCCCAGCCGAGCGCGAGATCGACCGGCGCCAGCGCCGCCCCCGTGTCCCAGGAATAATCGGCACGCGAAAGCACGCGTGCCGACAGCGAGAACGTGGCCAGCGGCCTGACCGAATAGTCGCCCTTGCGCAGCACGAACGCGTCGTGGTCGATACTTTCCTGGCGAGGCGCGTCGACCACAAGCACGCCCGGCCCGTGATGGATCGGGCGATGCGCGCGCTGCCAGACGGCCACCAGTACCAGCGCAGCCAAGATGAGTAGAAGCGTGCGCCGATTCAATCCGGCGCTCAGTCGAAATCGGCGGCCAGTGCCGCGTGCGTGGGCGCGTCGAGAGTCGTCTTGCCCTGATAGGCGGGGTGATCGACGGCGAGCTCGACGGCGTCGCCATGCTTGAATGCCGCGACGTGTGCGGGCGGCAACTCGAAGCGCAGGAAATGCACGGCCGAAGTCTTTTCGGCGTTGCTGCGTTCCATGTCCTCGTCGGCGATGGCGACGACTGGCGCGAGTCCGCCGATGTGCAGCGTGATGCGATGCTCGATGTCGCGCAGTTCGACCAGCTTGCGCACGCGCACTTCCGGGTCCGGATATTCGATGAGCAAGGTGGCCTTGAGATTCGCGCCATCCGGAATCAGCGGATTGTAGGCGTCGAGTTCGTCGCGGATGCCGGCTTCCTCGAAGATGCGCTCGATGCGCAGCATTTCCTGCACCTGGTACTGGATCGTCAGGCGATCCTCGAACAGCAGGGTCAGGTGCGCGCCCAGGTGCACGCTGCGCGCCTGCTTGTGCGCGAGCACGCGCGCGCGGAACGCGGCACGCTCGCGAGCGTAGGCTTCGAGGGTGAACAGGTCAGCGGGAGTGAGTTTTTGCATGGGATCGCTCAGTGTTGCATTTGTTTTTCGCCTCTCCCGCTGGCGGGAGAGGCCGTGCCGCAGGCGCGGGTGAAAGTGCGATATGCGACATGCAAACCACCCTCACCCTAACCCTCTCCCGCCAGCGGGAGAGGGGATAAAAATCAGATTCCATACGCTTCGCGCAACAAGCCAATCGGACTCTCCGCCGGCGGCTTGTCGCCAAGCCCGTGCGCGATGTGGCTCGCCGCCATCGGGCAGTCGCTGGCGAAATGCGCGGGCGCGATCTGTTCGACGCGGCTTTCCACGGGTTTGGCGATCTTGCGCGAGAACGCGTAGGTCTTCGCCTTCACGCCGTAGGTGCCGTCGTGGCCGGAGCAGCGCTCGATGGTCTGTATCTCGGTGCCGGGAATGAGCGCGAGCACGTCGCGCGTCTTCGGGCCAATATTCTGCACGCGCTGGTGGCAGGGCGCGTGGTAGGCGATCTTGCCGAGCGCATTCGGAAATTCGGTTTTCAGCAGGCCGGCCTGGTGCCGCTGCCACAGGTATTCGAAGGGATCGAAAATGTGGCGTTTGACGAGTTGCACGTCTTCGTCGTCGGGGAACATCAGCGGCAGTTCCTGCTTGAACATCAGCACGCAGGACGGAATCGTCGCGCTGATGTCCCAGCCCTCGCGGATCGCCGCGGCCAGCACCGGGATGTTCTGCTTTTTATACTTTTCCACAGACGCCAGGTCGCCCAGTTCGAGCTTGGGCATGCCGCAGCACACCTCGCGCTCGACGAGCTTGACGGCGACGCCGTTGTGGCGCAGCACGGCGGCAAGATCCTCGACGGGTTCCGGTTGCGAGTAATTGCAGTAGCAGGTTGCGAAGATCGCCACCTTGCCGCGCGTGCGTCCGGCCGGCTGCGCGTCGCCCGCGCCATCGAGGTTCTTCAGGCGCTTGCGCGCCGTGCGCGAGGTGTAAGCGGGCACGCGTGCATCGTGATGCACGCCGAGCGCCTTTTCCAACAGCTTGCGGCCGAGACCGCTGTGGTTGACCACATTCACCGCTTCGACGACGACGGGGATCGTCGCCAGCTTGCCGACCGCAGTGGTCGAGGACAGGATCTTCGCGCTCGCCGCGGTTTCACCGCGACTATGCGCGGCCGCTTTGGCGCGCAGCATCACGTGCGGAAAATCCACGTTCCACGGATGTGGCGGCACGTAGGGACACTTGGTCTGGTAGCACAGGTCGCACAGGTAACACTGGTCGACGACTTTCGCGTAGTCGGATTTCGCCACGCCATCGACTTCCATCGTGGCGGAGTTGTCGACGAGGTCGAACAGGGTCGGGAACGCCTGGCACAGGCTGACGCAGCGCCGGCAGCCGTGGCAGATGTGGAACACGCGCTCCATTTCCGCTTCGAGCGCCGCCTGATCGTAGAACTGCGGATTTTTCCAGTCCAGCGGATGCCGCGTCGGCGCGTCGAGGCTGCCTTCGCGGGAGGTGGCAAGGGATGGAGATGGGATTTCGGACATGACTTCCTCACCTGCGGCGATTGAAGGTCACCTCTCCCGCTGGCGGGAGAGGTCGCGCCGAAGGCGCGGGTGAGGGTGGCAGGTGTTGAACGCAAAATACATCCGTGCACGCACCCGCACCCCAGCCCTCTCCCGCCCGCGGGAGAGGGGGAAAAGCTCAGGCGAGATCGTTCAACGCCTTGGTGAAGCGGTTCGCGTGCGAACGTTCGGCCTTGGCCAGCGTCTCGAACCAGTCGGCCACTTCGCCGAAACCTTCGTCGCGCGCGGTCTTGGCCATGCCCGGATACATGTCGGTGTATTCGTGGGTTTCGCCGGCGATCGCCGATTTGAGGTTGGCCTTGGTGTCGCCGAACGGCAGGCCGGTGGCCGGATCGCCGCACTGCTCGAGATATTCCAGGTGCCCGTGCGCGTGGCCGGTTTCGCCTTCGGCGGTGGAACGGAACACGGCGGAGACGTCGTTGTAGCCTTCCACGTCCGCCTTCTGGGCGAAGTAGAGATAGCGGCGGTTCGCCATCGATTCGCCGCCGAATGCATCTTTCAGACTTTGCTCGGTCTTGGAGCCTTTCAGAGTGGCCATGACACACCTCGTGTTGTGGTGAAGATTCGAGCCTGCCGCATGCGCGGCGGACGGCGTCAGCGTAACGCAGCGGAGCGCGTCTTGAAAATCGATTGTTCCGATTGATCCAATAGTCAATGTCTATCGATGCGCGCGTCGCCGGGCCGTCTGCACGGGCGATTCTGCCGCGGCACCGCGGGCATCCAGCAACCCTTTCGGCAGCTCGCGAAAAATCTCCGCGAATTTCTTCAGGAAGCCCGCCATCGCCGAACTCTTGCGCCAGAGCATGGCGATGCGCCGGCTCGGCGCGTGGCCGCGGAACGGCACGAGATGCACGTTGTCCGAATGTGCCACGGGCGGCTGCACCGCGAGCGTGGGCAGCAGGGTGATGCCGACATTGGCCGCGACCATCTGGCGCAGGGTTTCCAGGCTGGTCGCGCGGAAACCGGATTTCTCGTTCGCGCCGGACAGGTGGCACACCTCCAGCGCCTGATCGCGCAGGCAATGGCCGTCGTCGAGCAGGAGCAGGCTCTGGTCGGCGAGGTCATCCATCTTGAGCGCCTTGCGCCGGCTCAATTCGTGCTGCTCGGGCACGGCGAGCAGGAAGGGCTCCTCGAACAGGAATTCGGCATGCAGCTGATCGTCGTGGACGGGCAGGGCGAGCACACCGGCGTCGAGGCGGCCCTCTCGCAGCAGGCGCAGCACGACCTCGGTTTTTTCCTCGACCAGCAATAATTCCAGGCGCGGAAAACGCTCACGGATCACCGGCACGACGTGCGGCAGCAGGTACGGACCCAGCGTCGGGAAGATGCCCAGACGCACCGTGCCGGATTCCGGATCCAGTGTGCGCCGTGCGATCGCCTTGATCTGCTCGACCTCGTTGAGTACCTCGCGCGCGCGCTGCGCGATCTCGCGCCCGACTTCGGTGAGCAGCACCTTGCGCGGCGTGCGTTCGACCAGGGCCACGCCGAGTTCGTCTTCGAGTTTCTTGATCTGCGTGGACAGGGTCGGCTGGCTGACGAAGCTCGCCGCGGCAGCGCGGCCGAAATGGCGGTGCTCGGCCAGGGCGACGAGGTAACGCAGGTCGCGCAGATTCACGGGGTTTCTCCAGTCATTTGAAAAAACTATCGAAAGTATAGCATCAATCGATTTGAATGATCGATCGCGCGATCCTATCTTTGATCCCGTGCCCAGCCGGGCCGTCTTTCCAACCACGACATCATTCCCAACCACGACATCAGGAGTCCAGCATGCTTACCGTCGGCGACAAGTTTCCCGAATTCAAACTCAAGGCCACCGTGGCCATCGATAGCCTCGACACGGCGTTTGCCGAGATCGACAACAACACCTACAAGGGCAAGTGGACGCTGGTGTTCTTCTACCCAAAGGATTTCACCTTCGTCTGTCCGACCGAGATCAAGGGTTTCGGCGATTTGAACGCACAGTTCCGCGACCGCGACTGCCAGGTCCTCGCCGCGAGCACGGACACCGAATTCGTGCATCTGGCCTGGCGTAAAGACCACAAGGATCTGCGTTTCCTGCCGTTCCCGATGCTGGCCGACACGGCCAAGCGCCTGAGTTCCGCGCTCGGCATCCTCGATGAAGCAGAAGGCGTGGCCAAGCGCGCGACGTTCCTCGTCGATCCGGAAGGAATCATCCGCTTCGCCTACGTCACCGACGGCAGCGTCGGGCGCAATCCGGCCGAAGTTCTGCGCGTACTCGATGCCTTGCAGACCGACGAGCTTTGCCCGTGCAATTGGAGCCGCGGCGAAGAAACGCTCAAAGCGGCTTGATCCCATCAATGCGAGCTGGCGGCATTGTGCCGCCGGTTCTTCGGAGAACGCAATGAACTTGAACGAACTCAAATCCCGCATTCCCGACTACGCAAAGGATCTGCGACTGAACCTGGATTCCGTGCTCGCCGAAATCGGAGCGCCGGGCCTGACCCAGAAGCAGATCGGCCTGGTCGCGCTGGCTGCCGCCATCGCGTCGCGGCACGCAGCATCGATTGATGCAATTGCCATGGAAGCGGCAAAGTCCGCCAGCCCGCAGGAACTCGACGGCGCCCGCAGCGCCGCCGCGATCATGGCGATGAACAATATCTACTATCGCTTCACGCACTTGGTGTCGGACCCGGAATACCAGACCCTGCGCGCCGGATTGCGCATGAACGCGATGGCCAACCCGGGCTGCGAAAAGCTCGATTTCGAACTGTGTTCGATCGCGGTGTCCGCGATCAACGGCTGCGGCCAGTGCATGGATTCGCACGAGAAGACGCTGAAGAAGCACGGCGTGTCCGCGCAGGCGATCCAGAGCGCGGTGCGCATCGCGGCGGTGGTGCATGCGGTGGCGGTGACGCTGGAACAAACTGCCTCGGCGATTTCCGAACTCGCCGCGGCGGCTTGAGCGCGAAGATCAACGCATCGGTGCCGTCTTGTCGGCGGCATCGATGCGCGCGATGAACGCCAACGTATCGGCCAGCGTGGGGATATGCGCCTCGTGGCCACGCGCGAGGGCGAGCAGGATGCGGTTGTGGCCGACGTCCGGATACAGTTTCAGCGTGGCCGTGCCGTCCATCGCCTGCGCGCGTTCGGCCATCGCCTGCGCATTGTTCGGCGGCACTTCCTCGTCGTCCGTGCCCTGCAACAGCAGCATCGGCGGCTCGTCGCCATCGACGAAATTGATCGGCTGCGAATCGTAGCGGCCTTGCGCGTCGTCGCCGAAGATCTCCGGCTCGTCCTCGACGAAGGGCAGGAACGCATAGGCGCCGGCCACGCCGATCATGCCGGCCAGATCGCGCGGCCGCATGCCGACGGCATTCAGATAACGCTTGTCGCAGGCGAGCAGGGCGGCGATCTGGCCGCCGGCGGAATGCCCCATCACGAAAATGCGCCGCGGATCGCCGCCGAATTCGGCGGCATGCTCGCGCGCCCACGCCACCGCGTGCGCGGCGTCGTGCATGAAGGCGGGAAAGCGCACGTCCGGAAACTTGCGATAGTCCGGAATCAACACGACCACGCCGTTGCCCGCCAGCGCGTCGCCGACATAGCGATACCAGTGGCGCTTGCCTTCGCTCCAGCTGCCGCCGTAGAAAAACACCACGACCGGATCCGCGCTCGCACCGACCGGCGCATAGGCATCGAGCGCGAGGTCGTGCCCGGCATCGAACACGATGCGGTCGCGTTCGACTACGTTGCGCGAGTATTCGAGCCGGTCCACGGTGGCGAAAAATGCGTCCGCGCAGCCAGCAAGCGCGAGCACGCCGGCGGTCAGCACGAGACGATTGCCAAGCCGGCGCGCGCTTCCTATCATGCGGCGTATTCTGTCATGGGCTGATGTTGATAGACATTGAGTTGATGGACATTAGGTCGATGGACATTAAGCTGATGGAACAACCACCGTCACAACGCTCCAGCGCGCTGTTCGCCGACATTCCCGAACGCGGCACCACGGACAACCTGTTGCGTACCGCGCAGCAACATCATGTGCAGCTGTCGAGCATGGCCGACACCAAGGCCAACATCATCATCACCATGTCCTCGATCGTGCTGACCCTGACCCTGGGCCGGCTCAACGATCCGGATTTGCGCGTCGCCGCACTGATCCTCGGCGCATTCACCCTGCTTGCGCTGCTGCTCGCCGTCCTTGCCGTGCTGCCGAAGTACCGGCCGCCGAAACTGAATCCCGACGGTTCGCTGCCATCCGGATTCAACCTGCTCTTTTTCGGCCATTTCGGCGTGCTCGCGCGCGAACGCTACCTGCAGGAAATGGCCCATGCCCTGGCCCGCGACGGCTCGCCCTATGCGACCTGGGCCGCCGACATCTACTCGCTGGGCGTCTATCTGGCCCACTACAAATACCGTTACCTGCGCTTCAGCTATCTGTTTTTCCTTGCCGGTTTCGTGCTTGCCTGCGCCGAACAGGGCTGGCGCCTGCTCGCGCATGCGGGCACGGGTTAACCCCGCCGCCGCGCTGCCTGCGTTGCATCCGGCCATCGTCCACGTCACGGGAGCGTCGCATGCGAATCGGATTCCTGCTGTTCGGCTGCCTTCTTGCATTGTCCACAAGTATACAGGCGCAGACGCCCGCCGACGCGTCGTTGCCGACAGCGCTGAAGGACTGGCAGGCCTGGGTCCTGCACGACCTCGATTATCGCGCCTGTCCGTTCGTCGCAACGCGCGCGCCAAACGCGGCGGGCGATTTCGTCTGTGCCTGGCCGGGCACCCTGCATCTGGATGCGACTGCCGACGGCGCGACGTTTTCCATTGTCTGGCGCGTGCAAGCGCCGAGCCGGGTTTATCTGCCGGGCGATGCGCAGCATTGGCCGCAGCAGGTCACGGTGAATGCGCAGGCGCAGCCCGTGCTCGAACACGGTAGCGAACCAGCGCTGTGGCTGGCGCCGGGCAATTACACGATCAAGGGCACGATTCCCTGGCGCGAGCGCCCGCAGACCTTGACCGTACCGGGAAACATCGGCTTGGTCGCGCTGGCTGTGGATGGCAAACCCGTCGTGCAGGTTCAGCGCGATGGCGGCGAGGTCACTCTGGGCCGCGGTGCAGCGGTCGCCCGGCAAGCCGACCATATCGATGTGCGCGTGTTTCGCAAGCTCACCGACGGCGTACCGGCGCAGTTGGACACGCAGATCATACTGGCGGTTTCCGGCCAGGCGCGCGAGGAGACGCTGGGACCTGTGCTGCCGGAAGGCTTCGCGCCGATTTCCGTCGACGGCG
>JAICYA010000124.1 GCA_025934455.1 Rudaea sp. | reverse complement strand
TCTGGATGCGCGAGCGCGAATACGCGGAATATCTCGTCGGCGAAGGCTTGACCGATATTGCTCACGCTGTCGAAATCGAGCACCACATGGCGGAACCGGTCCACGCGCTGCAGTAGGCGTTTGGCTTGCGAGCGCGAGACAAGGTTTTCGTCGCCTACTTGCGCTAGTCGCACCGGCACGACGGTTCTCGCAAACGTGTAGTCTTCGGGGCCGCTGGAGTACGCCGTGAAGACTTCACTCACCGTCCGTTGCGACGCGGTGTCGATCGCCATATAGACGCTCGTGCCTGCCCGCGGAGCATCGGCCTGGTCGAACAGCACGTCGTTATCCCACCCGTCGTGGTGGTCGAACACCAGTCCGCCGGAGACGATCTGGAAATTGTCGAACATGCGCGAAGTGAAAAACACGCCTTCTCCCGAATGATGCTTGGGATCCGTGGTGAACTTGCCTTTCGACAATTCGAGCAGGGCCAGGCGTTCGTCCGGCAGGTCCAGGGCCTGGGTGATTTTGCGGAAGATGCCGATGCCGTCATCGGAGACCGACAGGAACAAACGGCCATCGCGCAAATCCATGCGTACGGTGACATGTCCCGCCCCGGAATGGTCGACGGCGTTGTTGATCATTTCGCTCGTGCCGTAATGCGCAATGTCGAGCACGTTGCGGGGCACTTCACGTAGCAACGGCGACAGATTCGCGGACCAGACCGTGTCCTCTGCGAATCCGGTACGCGGAAAGCTGCGTTGAAAGCGGCGATTGCGTCCCAGTGCATAGGTGGGACGCGTTGATCCCGACTTGTCCAGATAGCCTTCCGCCACCAGCGGCCGCACTTGCGTACTGACCCGCGCAGTCGATAACCCTAGTTGTGCGGCGACCATGCCCACAAGATCGTGGGGGTGGGTAGCTACCGCTTCCAACAACGCGGTTTCGATTTCCGTGGAACGGCTGGGGCGGGCCATGCCAAGATTCTAAAGTTAAACTCATTTATTTGCTAGTTAAATACTGTTTATTTCAAAGTTAAAACGATGGCTTAATGTAAATCATTGATCCATAAAAAAGGCCCGCATGCGCGGGCCTTCAGGATTGCTTGCTTTCGTCAACGTCTACTTCTTTTTCGGCGCCGCCTTCAATCCGCGGTCGATCAGCATCGGTTCGATGCTCGGATCCTTGCCGCGCCAGTCGTGGTACATCTTGGCCAGATCCTCGCTGTTGCCGCGCGAGAGCACCATGGCGCGGAAGCGATCGCCGTTTTCGCGGGTCAGGCCGCCGTGTTCCTTGAACCATTCGTAGGCGTCGTCGGCGAGCATCTGCGTCCAGGAGTAGGCGTAGTAACCGGCGGAATAGCCGTTGCCCCAGATGTGCAGGAAGTAGCTGGAGCGGTAGCGCGGCGGCACGTAGCTCAGGTTCACCTTGTCCTTCTTCAGCGCGGCGACCTCGAACTTGTCCGCGTTCTGCAACGGCGCGCTCGCCGGCAGGGTGTGCCATTCCATGTCGAGCAGCGCGGCGGCGATCGCCTCCGTCATGTCGTAGCCCTTGTTGAACTGGCCGGCCTTGCGCATCTTGGCGACAAGATCGGCCGGCATCGCCGCGCCGGTCTGGTGGTGCTTGGCGAAGTGATCGAAGACTTCCGGCACGCTGGCCCAATGTTCGTTGAACTGCGACGGGAATTCGACGAAGTCGCGCGCCGTGTTCGTGCCGGACAGCGTCGGATATTCCTCGTTCGCGAACATGCCGTGCAGGGCATGGCCGAACTCGTGGAACATGGTGATCACGTCGTCCCACGACAGCAGCGCCGGCTGGCCGGGCGCCGGCTTGGTGAAGTTGGCGACGTTGTAGATGACGGGTTTCGTGCCGAGCAGTTTCGACTGGCCGACAAAGTTGTCCATCCACGCGCCGCCGTTCTTGTTGTCGCGCTTGAAGTAGTCGCAATAGAACAGCGCGAGCGGCGAACCGTCGGCGTTGGACACCTCGAACACACGCACGTCGGGCTGATAGACCGGAATGTCGTGGCGTTCCTTGAAATTCAGGCCGTACAACTGGTGCGCGGCGTAGAACACGCCGTTTTCCAGCACGTTGTTCAACTCGAAATACGGCTTGATCTGGCTTTCGTCGAGGTCGTATTTCGCCTTGCGCACCTGTTCGGCGTAGTGCTCCCAATCCCAGGGTTCGAGCTTGAACGACGGCTTGCCGAGCGCTTTCTGATCCTTGTCGATCATGGCCTGGATATCGTGCGCCTCGACGCGTGCGCGTGCGACCGCGGCGGGTGCAAGCTTGTGCATGAAGGCGAATACGGTGGCCGGATTCTTGGCCATCTGATCCTGCAGGCTCCATGCCGCGAAGTTCGGGAAGCCGAGCAGCTTGGTCTTTTCGGCGCGCAGTTGGGCGAGGCGCTCGATGGTGGCGCGCGTGTCGTTGGCGTCGCCATGCTCGGCGCGGTTCCACGAGGCTTCAAACAGCGCCTGGCGCGTGGCACGGTCGCTGAGGTCCTGCAGGGCTGGCTGCTGCGTGGTGTTCTGCAGCGGTACCACCCATTTGCCGTCCAGGCCGCGTGCCTTGGCATCCTGCGCGGCGGCGGCGATGTCGGCAGCGGACATGCCGGCAAGCTTGGCCTTGTCGTCGACGACCAGCGCGCCGGCCTTGGCGGCGGCGAGCAGCTTGTTGACGAAGCCGGCGCTGAGCGAAGATTCTTCCTTGTTCAACGCTTCGAGTTTGCCCTTGTTCGCTGCCGACAGTTTGGCGCCGGCGCGGACGAAGTTGGCGTGCACGACTTCGACCAGGCGCAGCGATTCAGGATCCAGCTTCAATTTTGCGCGTTCGTTGTACACCGTGTCGATGCGTGCGAAGAGCTTGCCGTTGAGATAGATCGCATCCTGGTGTGCGGCCAGTTTCGGCGCTTCGGTTTCCTGCAATTTTTGCAGGGTGTCGTCGGTATTCGCGCCGCTGACGCCGTTGAATACAGCCATGACGCGATACAGCAGGGTGCCGGTCTTCTCCAGCGCCACATAGGTGTTCTCGAAGGTCGGCGGCGACGGATCGTTCGCGATCCTGCCGACATCGGCAAGTTGCTGGCGCATGCCTTCCTCGATCGCTGGCTGGTAGTCGGCATCGGTGATCTTGTCGAACGGTGGCGCCTGGAACGGCAGCGTGCTGGCCGTCAGGAACGGATTGACGTGCTGCGACGCCGGCGCGACCGCGGCGGCCTTGGCCGGTTCGGGTTTTTGCGGTGCTTGCGCGCAGGCGGCGAGCACGGCAGTCATGGCGACGGGCAGCAAACGGATTCGGAACATGGCAAGAACTCCACGAAGTATACGAATGGAAGAAACAACGGATTCACCCGGCGTCACGCAGTCTTGACGTCGCGCAAGCTCCAGTGCGCGCCGACCAGCAGGGTCAGGCGGTGTTTGAGGATGGCATGTGGCAGGCTGGTGGTAACGACGATGTCGGTGTGCATGTCGGCCTGTTCGGCGCTGACCGTGGCTTGCGGGTCGCTCGCGCCCAGCGCGGGATCGACGGCGTCCGGATCCGGTTGCATCGCGCGCCAGCGCCGCCACAACGTGGGCTCGCGCAATGCCGATTGGAGCAGGGCGGCGAAGCTGTCGGGCGAATTGCCATGGAACGACAACTCGTTGATCTGGCCGCGCGCCTTGGCCAGATCGTCGATGGACAGGTAGTAGCGTTGCGTGGACATGCACTCTCCAGAAACAGCTCTCAAGTCTAACAGACCCGGGCGAGACCCCATCCATGACTTTTGCCCCTGCCCCGGTGCGTGCAAGCCGTTAAACTCCCCTGTTCGCTTCCTGAATCAGGGGTTCCACGATGACTCGCATGCCCATCATTCGACTGCTGGCTGGATTGCTCTTGGTCGCCAGCGCCAGCGCCGCGTCGGCGCAAACGAAATTGCTGCGCTTTCCCGACGTCTGCGGCGATCGCGTCGTGTTCACCTATGCGGGCGATCTGTGGACAGCTTCCACGCAGGGCGGCACCGCGATCCGCCTGACCGCGGGACCGGGCCTGGAGATGGCCGCACGCTTCTCGCCGGACTGCCGGCAGGTCGCCTTCACCGGCCAGTACGGCGGCGACAGCCAGGTGTATGTGGTTTCCGCCGTCGGCGGCGAGCCGAAGCAGTTGACGTTCTATCCGGCGATGGGGCCGCTGCCGCAGCGCTGGGGTTTCGACAACCAGGTCTACGGCTGGACGCCGGATGGTACGGCAGTGTTGTTCCGCTCGTGGCGCGAATCGCGCAGCATTTCCAATCCACGCGTATTCACCGTGCCGGTTGCCGGCGGCTTGGCCACGGCGTTGCCGATGCCGACCTCGGGTGTGGCGCGCTACTCGCCGGACGCCAGGCAGATCGTGTATTCGCCCAAGTTCCGCGACTTCCGCGACTGGGACCGTTACAAGGGCGGCTGGGCGCAGGATCTGTTCATCTACGACTTCGCTTCGAAGTCGGCGAAGAACATCACCAATGACGTGAACACCGATCGCGATCCGGTATGGATTGGCAACGCGATTTATTTCCTGTCCGACCGCGGGCCGCACCTGAACCTGTACCGCTACGACACCGGCAGCGGCCAGACCGCGCAATTGACGAACTACGCGACCGACGATGCGCGCTGGGCCAGCGGCGATCGGGCCGGCCAGATCGTGTACGAGGTGACCGGCGCGCTGCATGTTTACGACACCCGCAACGGCAAGGACCGCGCGCTCGACATCGCGGTGCCGAGCGATCTCGTCGCCGCGCGCGCGTCCGAGCGCGACGTCAGGGAGCACGTCGAGGATTTCGCCCTGAGTGCGAACGGCAAGCGCGCCGCGATCGTCGCCCGTGGAGACGTGTTCAGCCTGCCACTCGAACACGGCGTCACCCTGGATCTGACCCGCACGCCTGGCGCGCACGAGCGCGAGGTCGCCTGGTCGGCGGACGGCAAACGCATCGCCTATGTCTCCGACGAAAGCAGCGAGGAAGAAATCTGGACGCGCAACGCCGACGGCACGGATGCGCGGATGCTGACCCGCGGCGTGATTGGCCGCCTGTACGCGCCGCGCTGGTCGCCCGACGGCAAGCACATCGCGTTCGTGGATTCGGCCAATCGCATCCATCTGCTCGACGCGACCGGGGGTAACGCCGACAAGGTGATCGCGCAGGATGCCAACGTGAGCCGGCGCGACTACGCCTGGTCCCCGGGCTCGCATTACCTCGCGTATTCGCTGACCGACAAGGATACCGGGCAGTCGCGGTTGTACGTGTACGATCTCGGCACCGGCAAGGCGACCGAGCTCGGGCGCGAGTATTTCGACGCGTTCAGCCCCGCGTTTACGGCCGACGGCAAGTACTTGTACTTCCTCGGCAACCGCGAGTGGGCGCCGCTGATGTCGCAGGCGGAGCTGGATTTTGCCGCCAACCGCACGACGCAGATCCTCGCCTACGCACTGCGCCCGGGCGTGGCCGATCCGTTCGCGCCGCGCAACGATAGCGCGACTGGCGACGACAAGGACAAGGCCGATCAGCACGACGACAAGGCCGACAAGAAAAGCAAGCCCGAGGCAGCGGTCGACGACCGCATCGACTTCGCCGGCATCGAGCAGCGCGCGATCCGCGCGCCGATAGACCCGGACAACGTCGGCTGGCTGGCCGTCACGCGCAAGGCGATCCTGTTCGCCACCGGCGGCGCTCCGTACCTGGGCCGCACCAGCGTGGTCGCGACCAAGGTCAAAGCGTGGTCGTTCAAGCAGCGCAAGGCTGAAGACGTCTACACCTTCAAGAGCCACGGCGCAGGCGGCGAGGAAGGCGGCGGCGGGCCCGCCCTGGCGCTGGCGGGCGACGGCGCGACGCTGCTGCTGCGCGATGGCGAGGACTTCAAGGCGATCGACGTGAGCGCGGCCAAGCCCGAGGCCAAGGACGTCAAGCTCGACGGCCTGTTCATGCGCGTGGATCCGAAGGCCGAATACGCCGAGATCTTCAACGACGTGTGGCGCCGCTATCGCGACTACTTCTACGTCACCAACATGAACGGCTACGACTGGCGCGCGATCCGCGCCAAGTACGAGCCGCTGCTGCAGTACGTGGGTGACCGAACCGACCTCAACTACGTACTCGGCGAGATGATCGCCGAGTTGTCCAACTCGCACACCTACGTGTCCGGCGGCGACCTGGGCCTGCCGAAGAAGCCGCATGTCGGCCTGCTCGGCGCCGACTTCACGCTGGATGCCGCGAGCGGACGCTACCGCATCGCCACGGTGTTCCGTGGCGAGAACGACGAACCGCGCTACCGTTCGCCGCTGACGCAGGTCGGCGTGGACGTGAAGCCCGGCGACTACATTCTGGCGATCAATGGCAGTCCGCTGACCGCCGCGGAGAATCCGTACCGTCTGCTGCGCATCGCGCCAAGCCAGATGGTGCAGTTGCTGGTGAACTCGCACCCGACCGCCGAAGGCGCGCGCACGGTGCTGGTGAATCCCGTCGCGAGCGA
>JAICYA010000195.1 GCA_025934455.1 Rudaea sp. | reverse complement strand
GGCGACTCGATCACGGTGGCGCCTGCGCTGACCTTGACCGACAAGGAATACCAGCGCCTGCGCGATTATTCGATTGCCGTGCTGCGCAAGGTCGGCGTCGACACGGGCGGCTCGAACGTCCAGTTTGGCATCAACCCCGCCGACGGCAGGGTGGTCGTGATCGAGATGAATCCGCGCGTGTCGCGCTCGTCGGCACTGGCCTCGAAGGCGACTGGTTTTCCGATCGCGAAGGTCGCGGCCAAGCTCGCCGTGGGCTACACGCTGGACGAGCTCGAGAACGAAATTACGGGCGGCAAAACGCCGGCATCGTTCGAACCGGCGCTGGATTACATCGTCACCAAGGTGCCGCGTTTCGCGTTCGAGAAATTCCCGCAGGCCGATCCGCACCTCACCACGCAGATGAAATCGGTGGGCGAGGTGATGGCGATCGGCCGCACGTTCTCCGAATCGCTGCAGAAGGCGTTGCGCAGCCTCGAAACCGGCCACGATGGCCTGAATCCGGGCGGCATCGACTGGTCGACGCCGGAGGGCATGGAGTCCTTGAAACGCGAGCTGCGCCAGCCGGGCCCGGAGCGCGTCTTCCATGTCGGCGACGCGTTTCGTTCCGGCTTGTCGCTGCAGGAAGTGCACGAGCTGTGCAAGATTGACCCGTGGTTCCTGGCCGCGATCGAGGACATCATTGCGACGGAAGCCGACGTCAAGGCCGGCGGGATGCGGGCGCTGGATGCGGCGCGGATGCGTGAACTGAAACGGATGGGCTTTTCCGATTCGCGCCTCGCGACGCTGCTGGAGTCCGACGAGCGCGCGGTGCGCCACCTGCGGCATACACTGGACGTGCGGCCGGTGTACAAGCGCGTCGATTCGTGCGCGGCCGAGTTCGCGACAACGACTGCCTACATGTACTCGTCCTACGAGGTCGAGTGCGAGTCGAACCCGACCGAGCGCAAGAAAATCATGGTGCTCGGCGGCGGCCCCAACCGTATCGGGCAGGGCATTGAATTCGACTATTGCTGCGTGCACGCAGCGCTCGCGATGCGCGAGGATGGTTATGAAACCATCATGGTCAACTGCAACCCTGAGACCGTTTCCACCGATTACGATACGTCCGATCGCCTGTACTTCGAACCGGTGACGCTGGAGGACGTGCTGGAAATCGTAGACAAGGAAAAACCGACCGGCGTGATCGTGCAATACGGCGGGCAGACGCCGCTGAAACTCGCACGCGCGCTGGAAGCCGCGGGTGTGCCGATCATCGGCACGTCGTCGGATTCGATCGACCTGGCCGAGGATCGCGAACGGTTTTCCGAGCTGATCAACAAGCTGGGCCTGCGGCAGCCGCCCAACCGGATCGCGCACACCGCCGAAGAGGCGATGGTGCTGGCGCGCGAGTTGGGCTATCCGCTGATCGTGCGTCCGAGCTATGTGCTGGGCGGACGCGCGATGGAAGTCGTCCACGCCGACGAGGATCTGGCGCGTTACATCCGCGATGCCGTGCGGGTGTCGAACTCGTCGCCGGTGCTGCTGGATCACTTCCTCGACAACGCGGTTGAAGTGGACGTCGACGTGATCGCCGACGCCGATGGTCAGGTGTTGATTGGCGGCATCATGCAGCACATCGAGGAAGCCGGCGTGCATTCGGGCGACTCGTCGTGCTCGCTGCCGCCGTATTCGTTGTCGCCCGCGATCCAGACCGAGTTGCGCCGCCAGGTCACGTTGCTGGCGCGCGAGCTGGGTGTGGTGGGTTTGATGAACACGCAGTTTGCGATCCAGGGCGAGGACGTCTACATCCTCGAAGTCAACCCGCGCGCTTCGCGCACGGTGCCGTTCGTGTCCAAGGCCACCGGCCGGCCGCTGGCGAAGATCGCGGCACGCTGCATGGCCGGCAAAACCCTGGCCGAGCAGGGCACCACGACCGAGCGCATCCCGAATTACTGGTCGGTAAAGGAAGCCATCTTCCCGTTCCTCAAGTTCCGCAACGTCGACCCGATCCTGGGCCCGGAAATGCGCTCGACCGGCGAAGTCATGGGTATTGGCAGAAGTTTCGGCGAGGCCTTTGCGCGCGGCCACGAAGCCGCGCACATTGCAGCGCCCAAGCCCGGCAGCAAGGTGTTCCTGTCGGTGCGCGACAACGACAAGCCGCGCCTGCTCGACGTCGCGCGGGACATGGCCGAGCGCGGGTTTGCCTTGATCGCAACCGGCGGCACCTGCGCCTACCTCAAGGCGCACGGCGTGGCGTGCGAGCGCATCAACAAGGTGCTGGAAGGCAGACCGCACATCGTCGATGCGATCAAGAACGGCGAAATCGCGTACATCGTCAACACCACCGAAGGGCGTCAGGCCATCGCCGACTCGTTCTCGATCCGGCGTTCGGCGCTGCAGCAACACGTCACCTACTCCACGACCGTGGCGGGCGCCGCTGCACTGTTGTACTCGTTGGATTATCGTGGGCAGGGCGATGTGGTCAGCCTGCAGGAATTGCACGCCGAGCTGGCCCGGCGCGAGTCCGGCACGCCCGATGCCGCGGCCGTGCCCGCCTGATCCAACGCGCGATGGATTGATGCAGCTGGCTGCGGGCGGGCGCCCGTGGCCCCTTTCAGACAGCAAAGAGCAACGCACATGCAGCGAGCCCCCATGACCAAAGCCGGTTCGGAACGCTTGCGTTCCGAGTTGGAACGATTGAAGTCGGTTGACCGCCCGAAGGTGATCGCCGCGATCGCTGAAGCGCGCGCGCACGGCGACCTGAAAGAGAACGCCGAGTACACCGCGGCGCGCGAGCAGCAAGGCTTCATCGAAGGCCGCATCGCACTGCTGGAAGCCGGACTGTCGTTTGCGCAGATCATCGATCCGGCCAAGTTGAATGCGGCCGGCAAGGTGGTGTTTGGCGCGACCGTCGAGCTGGAAGACGAAGACAACGGCGGCAGCGTGACCTACCAGATCGTGGGCGACCTCGAAGCCGACATCAAGCAGAACCTGATTGCCGTGTCCTCGCCGATCGCGCGCGCGATGATCGGCAAGTTCGAGGGCGACAATTTCGCCTTCACGGCGCCTGCCGGCGAGCGCAGCTACGAGATCGTCAGCGTAAGTTACGGAGTATCCGATTGAATCTGGGCGGGTGGATCGGCGAGATGAAAAGGCTCGGTTCAAGGCGCAAAACGCAGCCCATGGTGGGTCCATCGGCAAGTTTTGCACCGCCGAAGCGGGTCTTTTCAGCCGCTGAGCCGCCTTCCATGATTCAGTTGGACGTTCCGTCAGCGTGATTGCCTTTCGTGACTTCGCCCTGCGCCGCGGCGGACGCCTGCTGCTCACGCATGTTGATGCGGTGTTGCACGACGGCTGGAAGGTTGGCGTCGCCGGCCGCAACGGCAGCGGCAAGTCCAGCCTGTTCGCGGCCATCATGGGCGAGGTTGAAGCGGATGCAGGCGGACTGGACGTGCCGGCCGGGCTCCGCATCGCGTCGGTCGCGCAGGAAACGCCGGCCTTGCCGGATGCCGCCATCGATTATGTGCTGGGCGGCGACGCCGAGCTTGCTGCCGCGCTGACCGCGGAGGCCGAGGCCGAATCGCGCGGCGACCATGCGGCGGTGGCGGCCGCGCACCTGCGCATCGACGCCTTGAATGGCTATGACGGTCGCGCCCGCGCGGGGCGTTTGCTGCATGGGCTGGGCTTTGATTCTGCCGATCACGCGCGCCCCGTCGCGGAATTTTCGGGCGGTTGGCGCGGACGGCTGAACCTTGCGCGCGCGTTGATGGCGCCGTCGGATTTGTTGCTGCTGGACGAGCCAACCAATCACCTCGACCTCGACGCCGTGCTGTGGCTGGAACAATGGTTGCGGCGCTACCCGCGCACGCTGATGGTGATTTCGCACGATCGCGAATTCCTCGACGGCACCGTGGATCACGTCTTGCATCTCGAACAGGAAGGCGCGCGGCTGTACGCCGGCAACTACTCGGATTTCGAGCGTCAGCGCGCCGAGCGCCTGCACCAGCAGCAGGCGGCGCACGTCAGGGAACAGGCCGAGCGCGCGCACCTGCAGGCCTTCGTCGATCGTTTTCGCGCGAAGGCCACCAAGGCGCGTCAGGCGCAGTCGCGCGTCAAGCGGCTCGAGCGGCTGGCCGGCACCGAAGCCGTGCGTGCCGAGCGTGCTTTCGAGTTCCGGTTTTCGGAACCCGAGCGCGTGCCGCAGTCGATGCTGAAATTGGAGCATGTCGATGCAGGTTATACGGGTGACGTGGGAGCGACCGTGGTCGCGACCGGATGTGTGGGGTCGGTCGCGTGCACGCACGCTCCTACAGGCAGTGGAAACGACTCCATTGTGCTGGCTAACGTGCGCTTCAGTGTGCAGGCGGGTGACCGAATCGGGTTGCTCGGCCCCAATGGCGCCGGCAAATCCACGCTGGTCAAGACGCTGGTTGGCGAATTGCCGGTGCTGGCGGGCGAACGCCATGCGCACAAGGACGTCGTGATCGGCTACTTCGCGCAGCACACGGTCGAGAGCTTGCGCGCGGGCGACAGTGCGTACGATCACCTGCGCGACCTGACGCCCGACATGCCGCCCCAGGTGCTCCGCGACTGGCTGGGGAAGTGGCATTTCATGGGCGACCGGGCCTTCGAGCCGATC
>JAICYA010000265.1 GCA_025934455.1 Rudaea sp. | reverse complement strand
GGCCCCCACAGCACCATCGAGTGCACGTGCCCGGCTTCGATCGCGCGGCGCAGCGGCGCGCCGGGGCCGAGCAACCGCGCCTGGCCGACGATCTCGTCCAGCGTGCGCGGACGCATGCGCTCGGCGAGCGGCTTCAACGCATCGGATTCGGGAAACAGGGTGGGAACACTTGTCGCTTGGCGGCGGGTCATCCGTGGATGATACGGAATTCACGCCTTCCTGCGTTTCGCATGCGCCGGCGGTTTCGGCGCAGCCGGGCCTTCGCCCGGCTTCCACGGCCGGCCCAGCTTCAGTTCGATGTGGCCGCGAATCAGGCGGCGCACGACTTGCGACGGCGTCAGATCCTCGAGCCGGCACAGTTCTTCGAACACCGCCTTCTTGTCGGGATCGATCAGGATGGTCAGCCGGGCGCTGCGGTTCTCGCGTGACATGCGCAAATTTTATTTACATGCGATGCGCATAGCATGATAATCCCACCCGACGCTGTCAAGCGCACCGCCGCAGGCGGCGCGGTGGAACATCCCGTCGAAAGGTTCTGCATGTCGCTGCCGAGCGCATTACATTCGATCTTCACGCTGGTCATGGCCTGGGTTGCGTTGGGTGCGGCGGGCCTGCTGTTCCCGCGCAATCTCACCTGGGTGAGCCGCGTGCTGTTTCCATTCGGGGCAGCGGTCGCGGTGGCCATCGCAATATGCGCGTATGCCGCGCTCGCCTTGCCTCCGCAAACCGCCACGCTGCCGATCGGCCTGCCAGAGTTGCCGATGCATCTGCGCCTGGATGCGCTGTCCGCATTCTTTCTGCTGCTGATCGGGACCGCCGTCGCCGGTGTGTCCATCTATTCCGCCGGGTATTTCCGTTCCGGCGAAGGAGCAGTTCCGGGCCTGATGTGCCTGCAATACCACGTTTTCCTCGCCAGCATGGCGACGGTCGTGCTCGCCGACGACGCCTTCTCGTTCATGGTCGCGTGGGAGACCATGGCGGTGTCGTCGTATTTCCTCGTGACCACCCAGCACCGTGTCGCCGAAATCCGCAGCGCCGGTTTTCTCTATCTGCTGCTCGCGCACATCGGCGCGATCGGGCTGCTGCTGTGCTTCGGCGTATTGCAGGGCGGCTCGTGGCAATTCACCTTCGATGCGATGCGCGCGGCAACGCTGACGCCGGGATGGGCCAGCGTGGCGTTCGCGCTCGCCTTGTTCGGCTTCGGCGCCAAGGCCGGTCTCGTGCCCTTGCATGTGTGGCTTCCGGAAGCGCATCCGGCGGCGCCCTCGCCCGTCTCCGCGCTGATGAGCGGCGTCATGCTCAAGACTGCGGTGTACGGTTGCATCCGCGTCGCCTTCGACCTGATTCACGTGCCGCAATGGCGCTGGGGCGCGGCGGTACTCGCGCTCGGCGCGGTCACCGGACTGTTCGGTGCGATCTTCGCCGCGGTGCAAACCGACATGAAGCGCCTGCTCGCGTATTCGTCGATCGAGAACATCGGCCTGATTTTCTCCGGACTCGGATTGGCGCTGCTGTTTCGCGCCTTCGGCAGCAATGCACTCGCCGCGCTGGCGCTGGCGGGCACCTTGTACCACTGCCTGAACCACGCCCAGTTCAAGAGCCTGCTGTTCCTCGCCACCGGCTCGGTGTTGCACGCGACCGGGCAGCGCAATCTCGGCCGCCTCGGCGGACTGATACACCGCATGCCCTGGGTCGCCGGCTTCGCCCTGCTCGGCACGCTCGCCATGGCGGGATTGCCGCCGCTCAACGGTTTCGCTTCGGAGTGGCTGTTGTTGCAGGCATACCTGTTCACGCCGTCGCTGCCGAAGGGCATGATCGACATGCTCGTGCCCCTGAGCGCGGCCGCGTTCGTGCTCACGATCGCGCTCGCCGCCTACGTGCTGGTCAAGTTCTACGGCGTGATCTTCCTCGGACGCGCGCGCGAGCCCTCGCTAGAGCACGCGCACGATGCAAGCCGGCTCGAACGCGCCGGGCTCGCCTGGCTGGGGCTCGCCTGCATCGCTCTCGGCCTGTTTCCCGGCGCCGTGCTGCACGGGCTCGACTACGTCAACGAACTGCTGCTGGGTGCCGGGCTCGGAGCAAACGCGGCGACATGGTGGGCGGTGGTGCCGTCGTCCCCGCAACGTGCGGTGTACAGCCCGCTCGCGTTCCTCGGTGGCATTATCGCCGCGGTGCTTGCCGTGTTCCTAATCGTGCGCCTTGTCTACCATGGCCACGTGCGGCGCAGCGCTGCGTGGAACTGCGGATTTCCTCCGCAAACCGCGCGCATGCAGGACACTGCGGAAGGCTTTGGCCAGCCGATCCGGCGCATCTTCGGCCCCGTGTTCCGCATCCGCCGGCAAACGCCGTCGCCGTTCGACACGGCGCCGCGCTATTTCCTGGATCTCGGCGACCGCTGGTGGGACTGGGTTTACGACCCGATCGCGCGCGTCGTGAAAGCCAGCGCCGCGCACATCGGCGTGCTGCAGCAAGGCAGCATCGCGTTGTACCTGCTCTACAGTTTCGCCACGCTCGTGGCACTGCTGGCGTTCGTGTTGTGAGCGCCACGAACATCCTGCTCGGCATGTTTCAGGCGCTGCTGTCGATACTCGCCGCGCCGTTGCTCCTGGGCTGGGTCGATCAGTGTCGCGCCTGGCTGCAGAACCGGCGCGGCGCCGGCGTGCTGCAACCATACCGCGTGCTGCGCAAGCTCGTGCACAAGGACGCCGTGATCGCGCACGACGCATCGGCATTGTTCCGCGCTTCTCCGTACGTGCAATTCGGCGCGATGTGCCTGGCCGCCGCGATCATCCCGGTCGTCAGCATCACCGCGCCGCTCGCCTTTGCCGCGGACACGATCGCGCTGGTCGGCCTGTTCGCGCTCGCCCGCGTTTTCATCGCGCTGGCCGGCATGGACATCGGCACCGCCTTCGGCAGCCTCGGCGCGCGCCGCGAAATGCTCGTCGGCTTTCTCTCCGAACCTGCGCTGCTGATGGTGTTCTTTACCGCCTCGCTGATCTGCGGCAGCACGCTGTTGCCGACAATCGTCGACACGCTCGCGCACCGCGAGTTCGCGATTTACCCGAGCCTGGCCTTTGCCGGCGTCGCGTTCACGATGGTGCTGCTCGCCGAGAACGCGCGCATTCCGATCGACAACCCGGCCACGCACCTGGAACTGACCATGATCCACGAGGCGATGGTGCTGGAATATTCCGCCCGCCACCTGGCGCTGATCGAATGGGCCTCCGCGCTCAAGCTGATGAACTTCATGGCGATCGGGCTCGCACTGTTCGTGCCGTGGGGACTCACTGCCGCGGCAAGCGGCCCGCGCGGCCTTGCGGTCGGCATCGTCGCCACCGCGCTCAAGCTCGGCGTTGCCGGCGCCGCGCTCGCCCTGATTGAAACCGCGAGCGCGAAGCTGCGCATTTTCCGCGCGCCGGAATTCCTCGCCACCGCGTTCCTGTTCGCGGTGCTTGGCCTGCTCGTCCACCAGTTGCTGGGAAGCTGACATGCCGGCACCGACCTGGGCATCGCAGTTGATCAACCTCGGCGCGGCGCTGCTGCTGCTGTCGTCGTTCGCGATGCTGTCGCAGCGGCGCATTCTTTCGCTGGTGAACCTGTTCGCGCTGCAGGG
>JAICYA010000064.1 GCA_025934455.1 Rudaea sp. | reverse complement strand
TTCGATTGGCGTGGCTGGCGGCCTGTACGCACATGGCGGCGTAAATATCCGATATTCCACCATTTCGGGCAACGTCGCGGGCAAAGGCATCGGCGGGTTCTTCGTCAACGGCGGGTATCAAGCCGAGTTCGTCGACAGCACGATTTCCGGCAACGCGGCGCCGTACGGCGTGATCGGCGGCGGAGCGATTGCCAACACGTCCAACGTCTATTTCTACAATTCCACGCTGGCCTTCAACACGGCGGCCAGTGCCACCTATGGCAGCTCGGTGTATGCCGCAGGCTTGGCCGTGAAGGGCGTCGGCGTTAGCTCGGGAAAGACCGTGCCGGTCATCCTGTCCAGCACGATCATGTCAAACAACACCTATGCCGATCCTCCGGTCGGTTACGACTTCAGTATAAGCACGGCGCAAGGCCCCGTAACCGTAACCGGCTCGCATAATCTGGTCCTGCATTCATCAGCCAGCCTGCCCAACGGCACCGCGCATGTTTGTCCGCTGCTTGGACCGCTGCGCGACAACGGTGGACCGACCCTCACGCATGCACTGCTAAGTCGCAGCCCGGCAATCGACCAAGGTCTTTCCGGTTTTGCGGGCAACGATCAGCGTGGGATCGGCTTTTTGCGGGAAAGCCCTTCCGGGTCCCCGGACATTGGCGCCTACGAGGTGCAGCAAGAAGACATCATCTTCAACGCCGGTTTCGACGGCTGTCCGTAGGAGCAACCACTATGCGAACTATTTCTTCAACACCGCAACTGCGAACCAAGCGGCTCGCCGCCTCGATCGCTTCATTGTTCGCCGTGCTCGCCCCGGCATCCGCCCTTGCGCTGGAAACCTGGACCGTAACCAGTTGCGCCGATGCGAATATCGGCGATCCCGTGTCCAAGACCGGCACCTTGCGTTATGCGCTGCTGAATGCGACCAGCCCAGCCATCATCGACATGCACAGCCTGACGTGCAGTACGATCACGCTCGAGCTCGGGCAACTGACCACGAATGTCGGCACGGTTTTCCTGACCGGGACTTCTCCGAATCCGCTGACCATCGACGCCTCGGCGTTGCCGCAGACCGCTGGCGGCTATCGGGTGCTGGCACATACGTCCACGGTCGCGGGTGCGACCTTGTATGCGTACAACCTGCGCCTGATCGGGGGCCACAATACCGGTCCCAACAGGACCGCCGGCGGTTGTCTTTATTCGGCGGGCTCGGTTGTGTTGCACAACACCTATGTCGGACACTGCACCGTCAACAACAGCTCGACCATCCATCCTGCCTACGGCGGCGGCATTTACGCGGTCGGCAATGCCTCGCTGTACGGCTCCACCGTTGCCTACAACTACGCTACAGCGAATGGCCAGGCGGGTGGCGGTGGCGGGATATTTACCCAAGGCAACCTTAAGATCTACGCCGGCAGCGATATCCGTCAGAATTATGCCTACTCGAAAACCTGGTTTGCCCACGGCGGCAACGCACATTCCCGGGGAACGGCGACGATCAGTTCCAGTTACATCGGCAGGGGCGGGGCAAAATCCGCCAGTTCGTCAGGAGAGGGTGGCGGTCTGTATGCGAAATCGAACGTCACGCTGACAAACAGCACGGTGGCGAACAATTACGCGAGCGGAAGCGTCATTGGCGTAGGAGGCGGCGTTTTTGCCTACGCCGGTCTCTCCACCACGAACTCGGTCCTGACCGGAAATGCCACAGACACTGCTGGCGCAGACGCTTATGTCAACGGCAGTCTGGTGGCGAGGTACAGTACGTTCAGCGGCAGTCGCGGTGACAGCGGAACTCAAACCCCTTCGGGTATCCAGGTCGACGGTCCGTCGGCACTGATATCGCGTTCCACCATCTCGGGGAACGCGGGTCCTGGATTCGGGATGGAACCCAAGCAACCGGCCGGATCCGCGCTCCAGGTTTCCCTCAGCACGATCTCGGGCAACGCCTATGGCGGACTCGTGCTCCAGGACGTGGCAGCGGCCAAGTTCTACGGTTCGACCATTGCATTCAACCGTTCACCCGCCAGTGGCGCAGGAATATCCCTGCTTCCATCAGCGAGCGGCATGGCGCTGACGTTGCAGAGTACGCTGATTTCCAACAACACCGCGAACGGCGCTGCCGACGATATCAATGTGGAAAGCACGAATCCTTTTACGGTGAATGGCGGCAATCTGACGGCGCCGGCGAACAATCTGATTTTTTCAAGCGCCATTCCCGCGAACAAATTGCCGGGCGACACGCTCATCGGCGCGTGCCCGCACCTGGAACGCCTGCGCGACAACGGCGGTTTCACGCAGACGCATCGCCCGCTCAGTCGCAGCGTGGCGATCGACACCGGCAACAACGCCTTGGGCGCCGCCTATGATCAGCGCGGGGTGGGTTTTACGCGCGCGAGCCCTTCCGGATTGCCCGATATCGGCGCCTACGAAGTACAGCAGAACGACATCATCTTCGGTACCGATTTCGAGGGATGCCCGTGATGTCCGTCGAGAACCTCTTGGAGTAATGGAATGTACAAAAAAATCGAGGTATCGCGTCTTTCGGCCGGCAGCGTCTACAAATTGCTCGCCATCGGAACGCTTTGCAGCATGGTCCCGTTCTGCACGTTGATGGGCGTGCTTGCGTTGTTCGGTTCGCACACGCTTTCCTGGAACGACGAGCCAGTTACAGGCATGTCGGGCCTGCTGGCAGGACCCTTCATCGGCGCCTTCATCGGCGGTTGTGTCGCCGCCCTCTGGGGATCGGTTTGCGCTCTGGGTTTGTGGATCTATTCCAGATTCTTCAGCTACACGATCGCGGTGCGGGAAGTTCAAGTCGATTCCCACTACCATGCTCTCAGGGATTGGAAGCCCGGAGTGAACAAGTGAACAAATCGGAAATCGTGCGCAAGGTGAAATACCTGCTGCGTCTGGCATGTCAAGCGCAAACTTTTCCCCGAGATGGGCTTGTTCGGAGCGAAGAGAATCCGTGGCCGTTATGTATATTCGATCTGAGCTCATTTAGTCCGGGCGGGCTGCTATCGGCGAGCGGGGATCGAAAGTGCTTGCCAGCATTCGCGGCAACCGCGAAACTTGCACGAGTTTCGGCACAGGAACCGGCCCGTGGCCAATTTCGAGTTGTTCAAGCGCATCTTCGGCAACAGTCAGGAGCGCCGCGAAAAGCCGCGCCTCAACGCGCGTGAAGGCACGGTGGTACTGATCGTCGACGATTCACCGACCATCGTGGCGATGCTGCGCAAGTTTCTGCAGCAAAACGGCTACCAGACGCTGGAGGCGGGTGATGCGGAAAAAGGCATCGAGGTTGCGCGTGCGCATCGTCCGCACCTGATCTTCCTCGACATCGTCCTGCCCGGCATGAACGGTTTCGCCGCGCTGCGCGCCTTGCGCAAGGATCCGGTCACGCTCGGCATTCCGATCGTGATGATCAGCGGCAACGAGCAGGCGACCGAGCAGTTCTACGCACAGCGCATCGGCGCCGACGACTTCATGAAGAAGCCCTTCTCGCGGTCCGAAGTGTTCGCGCGCATTGAGCGCCTACTCGATGTGGACATGGTTCCCAAGCGCCCGGCTCCGCCTCCGATCGCGCCGACATCGAGGGCGTGACGGTGTGCATGCGCGGCGCAGTCTGCATCGCCGTGCTGTTGCTCGGCGGCTGCGCGCAGGTCGTGAGACCCCCGGGACCGAATGCGCTAGGACAACCGTCGCAACCGCTTCCCGCCTACGAAACCGTGCAGGGACGCAGTGCCGATGTCGTCGCGCGATTGCGCTCGGCAGCGCCGCTGCCCCAGCCCGAAGTCGCCGACGGCGCCACGCCCGATGGCGACGAGACGTTGTTGCGTGCGCAGGGCCTGGTGAAGATCGGCATCGGCCATTATCCATCCGGCGATATGGACTCCCTGCGCGACACGGTCGCGAAGCAGGCGCGCAAGGTCGGCGCGGACAAGGCGCTGATCTATCCGCCGCAGGCGTTCGGTGCGCCGGCATTGGCGCAGTTCTTCGTACGCCTGCACCTGCCGTTCGGCGCGAATTTCCGCGATCTCACCGATGTCGAGCGGCAGACGCTTGGCAGCAGCGGCGTGGAACTCGGCGAGATCGTCGGCGGCACACCGGCGTCCGCAGCAAATCTGCGCGATGGCGATTACGTCCTGCTGTTCAACAAGACGCCGGTGCAGGACAAGGCCGCGTTCCAGGCGCTGCTGCAGGAACACATGGGGCGCCGGGTCACACTCACCATCCGCCGCAACGGCGTGACGATGAAGCGCCTTGTCGTGCTGGGCACGCTTGCGCCTGCATCCACGCACTGACTCCTGGAAAATCCGCCATGAAAATTTTTCTGCCCGCCGCGTTCGGTGCGACTGCCCTGGTTTGCGCGAGCACGGTGTTCGCAGCAGATGCACAAAAGCATCCGACCATGGGTCAGGTGCTGGCGGCAGCGAAACCGTCGGATTGGCACGCACTCGATCCTGCCAACACGCTGTACCTGCAACTGGCGAGCGGCCGTGTGGTGATCGAGCTCGCGCCGCAGTTCGCGCCGCAGACCGTCGCCAACATCAAGACGCTGGTGCGCGAGAAATACTTCGACGGCCTCGACATCTTGCGCGTGCAGGACAACTACGTCGCGCAGTGGGGCGATCCGAACGCGGACGACGCGGCCAGGCGCCGCTCGCTCGGCAAGGCCAAGGCGAAGGTACCGGCGGAGTTCACGATTCCGCTGGCGAAGGATTTCACCTTCACGCCCTTGCCCGACCGCGACGGCTGGGCGCCGCAGACCGGATTCGTCGGCGATTTCCCCGCCGCCGTGGATTTGCAGGCGCACGTCGCATGGCCGACGCATTGCTATGGCACGGTCGGCGTCGGCCGCGATGTCGCAGCCGATTCCGGCAACGGCACGGAGTTGTACGCAACGATCGCATCGTCCGCACGCTGGCTGGATCGCAACATCACCGTCGCCGGGCGCGTGGTGCAGGGCATGGAATTCCTGTCCAGCCTGCCGCGCGGGCATGGCGATCTGGGCTTCTACACGAAGTCCGAACATCCGGTGCCGATTCAATCCGTGCGGCTTGCTGCCGATGTGCCGGAGAAGGATCGTGTGCATCTGGAAGTCCTGCGCACGGATACGGCCACATTCGCGGCGCTGATCGAATCGCGCCGCAATCGGCAGGATGAGTGGTATGTCCATCCGGCGGGGTATATCGATGTGTGCAGTGTGCCGTTGCCGGTGCGCGTGGTTAATGGTGCTGCGCACGCGAAGTAACGACGTGCTTTCCCCTCTCCCGCTGGCGGGAGAGGGTGGACGCGCGCAGCGCGGCGGGTGAGGGTGGTTCTTGCTCGTTATTCCGGCAGGTCACCGGAATCCAGATGTCAGGGATGACGAGTCGCTTTAAAGCAAAGCTTCCGTCCGTCCTACGGACAGCCGGGTAACTTCCTTGCTCGTGCAAAGAAGTCACCAAGAAGCACGTTCAGAGCGGAGCTCTCCCACGGGAGGAACTGCACGAAGGCGCTGCAACGGGATGCAAGTTCCACAGACAATTCGGTCGATCAGGGTTGGATCGCTCGCGGACGGATGGATTGACAGTACTTATATGTACTAGTCATAATAAGTCATGTGGCGAATCGAAGAGCACCGAAGCGTCGACAAGGAGTTGTCCTCGCGCCGCGTGCCGATCGAAATCCTGAAGCGTTACGAAAAGTGGAAAGACATCGTCATGCTTTCCGGTCCGCAGGGCCTTCGCGCCATCGCGGGTTTTCGCGACGAGGCCTTGTCGGGTGAGTGGAAGGGCTATCGCTCATCCCGGCTCAACGAGCAATGGCGAGTCATCTACCAGGTTGTTGCCAAGGCCGTGCTGGTTCGCGTCATTCGAGTCATAGCGCACGATTATCGGAGGTTCTGAACATGCGTAACTTCATTCCAGCCAAGAAGCGTGCGGATGTCTCGCCCGGGGAATCGGTGCGCATCATTCGGGAACTGCAGGGGCTTACACAGGTGCAACTCTCAGAGCTTTGTGGCGTCCCGCAAACAACTATTTCCGGCATAGAGACCGGGCGCATCAATCTTGGCGTCGAGCGTGCCAAGACCCTGGCGACTGCATTGCATTGCCATCCGGCTGTACTCGTCTTTCCGAGCTGGCAGATTGCCGCCTGAGGTGAGCACGATGAGCGACGAGCAGACGGCACTCGAGACGAAGGGGCGTTTCCGTTGGATGGGGCGGGCGAACGCGCGCAGTGCGGCGAGTGAGTGTGGTTTTTTTTGCTCGTAATTCCGTCATTCCATGCCGGAATGACGGGCAAAGAGCATCACGCGTGCGCGCGTATGAACTCCCGCACCTGCGGATACACGCCATTCCGCCAGCGCCGCCCGCTGAAGATGCCGTAGTGGCCGGCACCTTCCACCGTCAGATGACGCTTCGACGCCGAAGGTATATTCGTGCACAGATCGTGCGCCGCACGCGTCTGCCCCAGGCCTGAGATATCGTCCAACTCACCTTCGATCGTGAACAGCGCGGTATCGCGGATGTCCTGCGGGCGCACGCGCTTGCCGGCGACATCCCAAGTGCCCAGCGGCAGGGCGTGTTCCTGGAACACGGTCTTGATCGTGTCGAGGTAGTACTCGGCCGGCATGTCGAGCACGGCGTTGTATTCGTCGTAGAAGCGCCGGTGTGCGTCGGCGTCTTCCTGGTCGCCGCGGCACAGGTTCTCGTAGAAATCCCAGTGCGACATGAAATGCCGGCCCGGATTCATGGCGAGGAATCCGGCGTGCTGCAAGAATCCCGGATACACGCGGCGACCGTGGCCTGGGTAGTTGTCCGGCACTTCCTGCACGAGCGTGTTCTCGAACCACGAAGACGACTTGTGCGTGGCGAGGTCGTCCACGCTGGTCGGGCTGCAACGCGTGTCGATCGGCCCGCCCATCAGGGTGATGGTGCGCGGCAGCGCCTCGCCGTTGGATGCCATCAGCGAAACCGCGGCCAGCACCGGCACGGTCGGCTGGCAGACGCTGATCACGTGAAGGTTTTTTGCGCCGATGTGGGCGATGAACTCGCGCATGTAGGCGACGTAATCGTCCAGATGAAACGGCCCGGCTTCGGCCGGCACCATGCGCGCATCGAGCCAGTCGGTGATGAACACCTTGTGCTCGGGCAGCAGGGACTTCACGGTGTCGCGCAACAAGGTGGCGTGATGGCCGGACAGCGGCGCCACAACCAGCACGGTGGGATCGTTCTTCATCGCCGCCAGGGTCGGCACGTCGTCGCTGAAGCGCTTGAAGCGCAGCAGGTTGCAGAAGGGTTTTGCCAACGCGACGCGTTCAAGGACGGCGACGTCCTGGCCGTGCGCGTTGACGGTATGGATATCAAAGGCGGGCTTTTCGTATTCCTTGCCGAGCCGGTAGACGAGTTCGCAGTTGGCGGCGGCGCGTTGCGCGAAGGGCAGTTGCGAGAGCCAGCTGTCGGGGGAGGAGAGCATCTTGGCGCTGGTCTGCGACCAGGCCAGCAGTGGGTTGAACAGGTTGCGGTTGAATTCGTGCAGGCGGTAAAGCATCGGCATTCCGGCAGGGCCGGGAGCGCCGGCGACGGCGCATTGTGGCGGAATTTTTGCCGCACCGCATCACGCGTCCGGACAATCTTTGCAGAATCCGTGTACGCGGGTAGACTCGAGCCGACTGCGCAGTCTCGGAGGTACCGGTGAAACCGACGGATATTCGCGTTCCCGACTATTTTCATAAAGTGGTCGATTGTCAGTGGGCCTGTCCCGCGCACACGCCGGTTCCCGAGTACATTCGCCTGATCGCGGCCGGGCGTCACGACGATGCCTACCTGATCAACTGGAAATCGAACGTCTTTCCGGGAATCCTCGGCCGCACCTGCGATCGGCCTTGCGAACCGGCGTGCCGGCGCGGACGCGTCGAGGAAAACAACGGAGAAAAACCTGAACCGGTGGCAATCTGCCGCCTCAAGCGCGTTTGCGCCGACAACAAGGATAGCGACGCGATCCGCGCGCGCATGCCCAAACCGGCGGCGAAGAAGAACGGCAAGCGCATCGCCTGCGTCGGCGGCGGCCCTGCTTCGCTTACCGTGGCGCGCGATCTCGCACCGCTTGGCTATCACGTCACCGTGTTCGAGGCCGACGCCAAGGGCGGCGGCTTCATGCGCACGCAGGTGCCGCGCTTCCGTTTGCCGGAAGAGGTGATCGATGAGGAGGTCGGCTACATCCTCGACCTCGGCGTCGAGTTGCGCGGCAACACGCGCATCGATTCGATGAAGGATTTGCTCGCGCAGAAATTAGATGCGGTGTTCGTCGGCTCCGGCGCGCCGCGCGGACGCGACCTGGAAGTCCCCGGCCGCCGCGAAGCCGCCGCGAACATCCATATCGGCCTGGATTGGCTGGCCTCGGTGTATTTCGAGCACATCAAGAAAATCGGCCGGCGCGTGATCGTGCTCGGTGGCGGCAACACGGCGATGGATTGCTGCCGCTCGTCGCGTCGTCTCGGCGGCGAAGACGTGAAAGTCATCGTGCGTTCGGGCTTCG
>JAICYA010000352.1 GCA_025934455.1 Rudaea sp. | reverse complement strand
TTTCCAGCAGTGGGGGGCGAAAGCATGTGAATGGATGCCGCCGATGTTGCCGTTCGGCGCGACTTTGCTATGGTGGACCGATCACGATAGCAGTAAATTCCCGGATTCAATGCCCGCACCGCAAACCTTCACTCGCCAGCATGCGATCGGCGGCGCGATCGGCGTGGCCTTGCTGCTGTTCGCACTGGTATATCGCTTCTTTCCGCAGGCGCTGAATGTGCCAGTGGTGAACACTGCACGCGCGCCGGCGACGCTGGATCGCAACGTTGCGCAGAACCAGCCTCGTCTGGCGCTGATTCCCGCGGAATCGGAACTGCAGGCCGGGCCGCCGATTTCGCTGGCGCCTTCGGCCGTGATCGCGCAACGCGCGCGCGGCAGCGCGATGGCCCAGCACGGCGGCAATACGGCAATCGGCGCGCTGCTGGTGCAGGCCGACAAAGCCGCCGGGGAAGGCAACTTGAACGGCGCCGACCAGGACAGCGCGGTAACGCTGGTATTGCAGGCCGCGGCGATCGCGCCCAGGGATGCGCATGTGCGCGCGGCGCTTTCGAATGTGCATACGCGATTGTTTGCCGACGCGCTGCAATCCCTGTCGGCCAACGATCTGGATGTCGCGCGCAACGATCTCGCCGCGCTCAAGCGCCTGCCGGACGCGGCGGAGGATGCGCGCGGACTGGCGTTGCGGATCAATGCCGCCGACAAGGTGCGCCCGCTGGTGGAGCAGGCCGCGGCCTTGATGCAGGCGGGCCACATGGAGGGCGCCGGCGAAGACAATGCGCTGGCGATCTATCGCAAGGTGCTGACGCTTGACCCGGAAAATGCGGTCGCGCGGCAAGGCCTGGAGCAGGTGCAGCGTGCGGCGCTGGATCGCGCGCTCTCCGCGGCCGCACAGAGTGAAGACGCGAAAGCCGACGCGGCGCTCGCCGATGCCGCGGCCGTCCTGCCTTCGTCGGTGGCGTTGGCCGACACCCGCGCGCGCGTCTTCGCGATGCGCGGTCAGCGCGGCGCAAGCCTGCTGGCGCAAGCACAATCCGCGCTGGACGCCGGCAATCTGGAACTGGCGCAGAGCCTGGCGCGACGGGCACAGGTGCTGGGCGACACCGCCGATGTGCAGGCGCTGATGCAACGAATCAACGATGCGCGCACTTATTCGAGTTATCGCCCGGGTCAGGTGATCTCGGATCATTATCTCGACATTGTCGGCAGCGCACCGGCGACGATGGTGCTGCCGCTAGGCAAGTTCGAGATGGGTTCACCCGTGAATGAGCGCGGCCACGCCAGCGCCGAGCAGCCGCAGCACGAAGTGGATTTCGCGCATGGGTTCGCGATGGGCCGTAGCGAAGTGACGGTGGCGCAGTTCCGCGAATTCGTGCGCGCATCCGGTTACGTGCCGGATTCGGACAAGCTCGGCGGCGCTTCCGTGTACGACGAAACCAGCGGGCGCATGCAGGTGCAGGCCAACGCCGACTGGCAGGACGACTATGCCGGCAAGCGTGCGCTCGACGACGATCCGGTCGTGAACGTTTCCTGGAACGATGCGCAGGCCTATGCGGAATGGCTGACGCAGCGTACCGGCAAGCACTATCGCCTGGCGAGCGAGGCCGAATTCGAATATGCGGAGCGCGCCGGCACCACCACGCCTTACTGGTGGGGCGATGGAGCGCCGCAGAAAACCGTGGAGAATCTCACCGGCAGTGGCGATCGTTCGCCATCGCATCGTAGCTGGTCGAATGCTTTCCGCGACTATGACGACGGCTATTGGGGACCGGCGCCGGTGATGAGTTTCGCGGCAAACCCGTTCGGCTTGTACGACATTGGCGGCAACGTTTCCGAATGGGTGGCCGACTGCTGGCACGACAACTACACGCGCGCGCCGCACGATGGCAGCGCGTGGGTGAATCCGGGTTGCGGCGAACGCGTGGTGCGTGGCGGTTCGTGGGGCAGCGCGCCGGAACAGGATCGCTCGGCGTTTCGGCAAGCCGCGCCGGCTGCCGCCCGCAGCGGGCGTGTCGGTTTCCGCGTGGTGCGCGAGTTGCAGGCGGGTAATCGGTCGCCTGGCGCGTGAAATTTTTTCGCGTGGATCGCGCGCGCAACCGCAAAAAATCAACGGCGCAGCGCGGACGCGCTTGGCACGAAGCCTGCCTTGTCTGGAATGTCATCCCGACAAGGAGCAGTCATGCGACATACCACGACGATTTTCTGCGGCATCGCCCTGACGGCATTTGCGGCCTGTGCGTCGGCGCAGATGGAACAGAACACGCCCAACCCGAACAATCCGGCAGTCAAGCCCGCCACGCCCGCGGCAAGCAAACCCGGCAGCGGCATGGTGAATTCCGGAAACGGTCTGGCGTTTGGAATGAGCGTGGACGAGGCGAATCGGATGTTCACCCATCTGGACCTGAACCACGACGGGTTCCTCGACCACGACGAGTTCACGCAAAACGGCGACAGCGGCCAACGCTTCCCCGGCTGCGACACGAATGGAGACCACAAGCTTTCCCGCGCCGAATTCGTGCAATGCGCGCAACAGCCTGCCACGACCGATCAGCAGCACTGATCTGAAACGATTTCGCCCGACGCGGGTCGCGCGAAACGAAATGGTGCGTGGATGTGGACTCGAAATCTCACGCCCAGGAGCGGCGAGTCAGCATCGCAGTCGCAATTCAGACGTGGTGCCGGT
>JAICYA010000233.1 GCA_025934455.1 Rudaea sp. | reverse complement strand
GTGACCGGCCTCAGGCCCGGCGACCACGTCATTCCCCTGTACACGCCCGAATGCGGCGAATGCAAATTCTGCCGATCCGGCAAGACCAACCTGTGCCAGAAAATCCGCGCCACTCAGGGCAAGGGACTCATGCCCGACGGCAGCTCGCGCTTTTCGAAGAACGGCAAACCGATCCTGCACTACATGGGCACGAGCACGTTTTCCGAATACACCGTGCTGCCCGAGATCGCGCTGGCGAAGATCGATCCGGCGGCGCCGCTCGACAAGGTCTGCCTGCTCGGCTGCGGCATCACCACCGGCATCGGCGCCGTACTCAACACGGCCAAGGTGACACCGGGTTCGAGCGTCGCCGTGTTCGGCCTCGGCGGCATCGGCATGTCGGTGATCCAGGGCGCAGTGATGGCCAAGGCCGACCGCATCCTCGCCATCGACACGAATCCCGGGAAATTCGTGATGGCGAAGCAGCTCGGCGCGACCGATTTCGTCAACCCGAAGGATTACGACCGTCCGATCCAGCAGGTCGTCGTCGAGCTCACGGATGGGGGCGTCGACTATTCGTTCGAGTGCATCGGCAACGTCAACGTGATGCGCTCGGCCCTGGAGTGCTGCCACAAGGGCTGGGGCGAGTCGATCATCATCGGCGTCGCCGGCGCCGGGCAGGAGATCTCCACGCGCCCGTTCCAACTCGTCACCGGTCGCGTCTGGCGCGGTTCGGCGTTCGGCGGCGTCAAGGGACGTTCGCAGTTGCCGGGCTATGTCGATCGTTACCTGCGCGGCGAGATCAAGATCGACGAAATGGTCAGTGCGGTGATGCCGCTGGGAAAAATCAACGACGCCTTCGATCTGATGCATGAAGGCAAGGTGATCCGCTCGGTCATCCGCTATTGACGCGGACTCGCGTCATTCCCGCGCGCGGGAATATTGCGGTGACTGGCGATGCCAGTCACCAGCGATATTGCATGCGGTTTCACTTCAGGTTTTATTGATGATCTGGGGGTCGCAGGGAACGGTGACATTGTTGTTGCCGGTGTCGATGACGTTGACCTTGTAGTTTGCGTTGATGGCTACCGTGTTCTTGTCGTTGATCACCCGCGTCCCGGTCGCATTGCCTTGCGTGCTGAGCTGGGGGTCGGTGGTGCTATCGCCGGTAAAGGTGATCGTGCCGATCTGGTACTGGCTGGCGGCGATCAAGGACAGGGTGACCGCCGCGTTGCCGCTGCCGATCGTGCAGGTCACCTTGCCGTTGTTGCTGTTCGCATCTCCGCCGGTGTACTTGTAGCTGTAGATTTGGCCGTTGGAGGCCGTGGTATCGGTCCATCCATCTCCGCTCGACGCGGAGTTGCGGACATCGAGTGAAACACCGTTGGGATTGGGCATGTTCTTGACTCCAGTTGGCGATGGCCGTTCCGGCCGTAAATGGCGGGTTTGCGACCCGCCGGTCTTGTCGCTGCGCCGTCGGCGGACCGACGGCGCAGCGATTTTTGCGAAAAATCATCGATCGCTGGCGTGGGCTCCCTGCCCACTGCGCGCGGGAACGCCGGCAAGCGGCGTCGCCTTGCCGGGCCATGGCCGCAAGGGCACGTAGCCGGCAGCGTTGAGGCGTTGCAGGTAGGGCGCCGCTTCGCTGTCCTGGCCAAGCGATTGCAGCGTCCGCACCAGCGGATCGAGACGGTCGAAGGGCACCTCCTGTTTCGCATCGGCAACCAGCAGCTCGCGCGCTTGGCGCCACGAGCTTTTGGCCTCGTCGGCTTGTCCCTTCCGCTGCGCGATTTCGCCTTGCAGCAGCAGGGTCTGAGCCAAGTGCAGGCGCAAGGTGTTGCCCTGCTCGTTCTTCCAGGCGGGTTCGAGCAGTGCCAGCGAGGCCGCGATTTCCTTGGCAGCGATGCCGGTATCGCCACGCGACAAGGCCAGCCGAGCGAGCTGGTTGTGCGCCTGCGCCAGGTACGTCAACACGGATTGGCTTTTGGAGTCCTTGGCCCGGGCCGCGACCAGCAGCGATGCGGCTGCGGTGGCTTCTTGGGCTGCCTTGCGTGGTTCATCCGCGGCGTCCAGTTCCGATTGCGACAGGTGACGTTGGGCCAGTGCCACGCGCCAGTCGTTGTTTTCCGGGTCGTGCGCATACAAGGCCGTGGCGAGCGCGGTGGCCGATGCGACGCTGGCGCGAGCCGACGCCAGTTGACCGCGTTGCCTTTGCGCGTCGGCAAGCCAGCCCAGCGCATAGACGCTGTCTTCCTTCCAGTTGGCGTTGCCCGGTTCGGCGGCCATGTTCTGCTTGAGGTCCCGGACGTTTTCGGAGAAATAGTTCTCGGCGGCCTCAAGCCGGCCCTGCTCGAGTGCGAGGCTGCCCAACCAGGAAGCGACGTTGGCGGATTCCTGGCGGAGCTGCGGATCGCCGGGATGTTGCTGCAGCCAGGTGTGGAACATCGCGAGTTGTTGCTGCATCCCGCGCTCGGCCTCGGCCGTGCGCCCCAGCTTCTTGTCCATGACGGAGACGGCTTGCAGCCCGTAGGCCACCTCCTTCTGCCACGCGAAGTCGTGGCGATTCATCGCCGCCAGTTTCACTGCGCTGTCGTAGTAGCTCTGGAACATGGCCTGTGCGGTGGCATTGTCGCCTTGCTGCATCGCGGCGTAGCCGACCCAGTATTCCGCTTGGGCCCTGTCGAAGAGTCGGTTACCATTTTGCGAATCGCGGCTGTAAAGGGCGCTGGTGCGCTTCAACGCCTCGCGAAAACCAGCCATCGCCTCGACGAACTCCCCCTTGGCGAGGCGCACCTGGCCGATGTCCATCAGCAAGTTCGCTTGCTGGGCCAACGCCGTATCCGTGAGATCCCGGGGCTTGAGGGTGGCAAAGTAGGCGGTCGCCTTGTCATCGACCGAGCGCATCAGGTCGAGCCGGCCGACCGTGGCCAGTTTCTTGCGCAGGTCGCCGAGCATGAAACCGAGGATGTCCTCGGCTTGCGCCTGGCGGCGCTTGGCGTCGTCGCGCGCGACCACCGCGGCCTGTTTGGCGACCACGGCCTGGTGTTCGGCGAACATCGCGTGGTGGCGCGAAACCAGCGCTGCGATCGCCAGCACGATGGTCACCGCCATCACCACCAGTGCGATGCCCGCGATTGCAGTCATGCGCTGGACCTGGCGGCGCTGCTCGCGTTGCTTCAACGCATCAAAGCCGACATCGAGCAGGCCGGCGATCAGTTTCAGCTTGGCATTGGCCTTGCCGTCCTTGCCGGGACGCGCGTCGGCGGCGATGGGTTCGGTACGCTGCGTGGACAGTTGCCCGTTCTCATCGAGCGCGAAGCGCAACGCGGGACAGAAGCATTCTTCGGCTTCACGGCAGGGCAGGTCGGTGGCGTTCGGCTCGCCATCCACGATCAGGCAAAGGATGCGGTTGCCGCGGCCCAAGCGCTTGTAGGCCAGCACTTCTTCGTTGACCCAGCGCGAGGCCGCCGCTGCGGGCGAGCACATCACGATCAGGTTTTCGGATTGGCCCAGAGCCTGGTTGACCTTGCTGCTGAGACTGTCGGCGCTGGCGAGTTCCTCGCGATCACGGAACACCGGATGCAGACGCCGTGGAATCGCGCCGTGCGCGGTGATCGTGCCCACGAGGCGCGATGGCACGCTATAGGTTTCCAGCGCCTTGTGCAGCCACGCCGCCCATGCATCGTCGCTATGGCTGTAGCTGATGAAGGCTCGGTAGCGGAATTCCGAAGTGGCCTGCGAACCTTCCATTGGCAATCCTCCGCAAGGCGAAAGCGTAATCCAAAGCCAGTTGTCCGGACACCTGGATACTTTAGCATAATGCCTCAAGCACCGGATGCGCTTAGAAAGCGGCGTTGGAGGCCACCCTGCGGAGAATTCACTCGATGAACTTGCCGGGTGGCCTGGGTCGCGTGGACTTGAGCGCGACCAACTGCGGCTCCTCGCCATCGATGCGCAGTGCGATCAGCTCGCCACCCCAGACGCAACCGCCGTCGATGGCATGCACGCCCATGCCCTGGAAGCGCCCGAGCGCGGACCAGTGCCCGCACACGATGCGAATGCCGCGTTCGATGCGTC
>JAICYA010000134.1 GCA_025934455.1 Rudaea sp. | reverse complement strand
TGCTGATCGCGTCCGTGTTCGCGCCGCTGGTTGCCTGGGGGCAAGACACGCAAGCCGCCAATACCGCAGCCCCGACCGACCAGGGCAATATCCAGCAGCTGCAGGCCATCGAGGTGCTGGGTTCGCGGATCAAGAAAGCGGCGATCGTGGGTCAGACGCCGGTATTGACGATCACGGCCAAGGAAATCCAGCAATCCGGCCTGGCTTCCATCGGCGATGTCATCCAGCAGCTTTCGGTCAGCGGTTCCTCGCTGAACACCAAATTCAACTCGGCCGGCAATTTCGGCTTCGCGCCCGATGGCTCCGGCGTGGGTTCGGGTTCCACCACGATTTCGCTGCGCAGCCTGAATGCCAAGCGCACCTTGATCCTGGTGGATGGCCTGCGCTGGGTCAACGAATCCTCTGCCTCGGGCGTCTCCGCGGCGGTGGATTTGAACACGCTCCCCGCGAGCGTAATTGACCATATCGAAATCCTGACCGATGGCGCATCGGCGCTGTACGGTTCCGACGCGATCGCGGGGGTGGTGAACATCATCACCAAGAAGTCGCAGGACGGCGCGGCGCTACATGCGTATTACGGCGATTATTCGCTGGCCGGCGGCAAGACCTGGAACGGCGATGCATCGTTCGGCGGCAAGGGCGACCGCTACAGCTTCTTCGTGGATGTCAGCCACTACAAGCAGGATGCGATCAGTTCCGCGGCAACGCCCAATTCCAGCATTTGCGTACCCGGTACGGGACTTGCGAACTGCTCGTCGGCGACGCCGTTCACGCGCGTGCTGTTCGATGTGCCGGGTGGCGGCGACGTGACCCGCTCCGACGGCACCACGATCTGCAGCGACGGCTTCTGCAGCATTACCGCCAATGGCGTGGCCGGCCCGAGTGGCGTGCAGGATTTCCCGGATGGATACCATCACTTCACCACCGCCGACCGTTTCAACTTCGCGCCATACAACCTGCTGCTGACACCTTCCGAGCGCAGCGGGTTCTTTGCGCAAACCGATTACAAGGTGGCGGACAACATTGATTGGTACATGCGCGGTTTGTACAACACCCGCAAGTCGGTGAATCAGGCCGCGCCCGAACCGATCTTTCTCGGTCAGGCGTTCTGCTTCCTGATTGACCGTTGCTACAACGTCAGCGTGGATGCCACCAATCCTTACAACCCGTTCGGCTTCACGTTGGATTCGAGCAGCCCCGACTTCGGACTCGGCCGGCGGCCGGTCGAAGGCGGCCCGCGCATCTTCACCGAGAACGTGCACACGCGCTATTTCGCGACCGGTCTGGTTGGCAACTTCGGCTGGGGTGACCGCGACCTCAACTGGGACGTGAATTTCGTGCGCGCGGACAATGATTCGACCCAGGACGTCCGAGGCACCTACAACATCGCGCACATCCAAAAGGCGGTCGGACCGCTTGCGGATTGCCAGGCCGATCCCGCTTGCGTGCCGCTGAATCTGTTCGGCGGCCCGGGCACGATCACGCCGGACATGCTCAACTACATTCTGTTCAACGAGCACGACACCAGCCATCAGTCGCTGGGGGTCGTCACCGCCAACCTTTCCGGCGACCTGTTCAAACTGCCGGCCGGCTGGCTGGATTTCGCGACCGGCTACGAGCATCGCAACCTGTCCGGCAATTACCAGCCGGATGCGGTTATCGTCGCAGGCGAATCCAATGGCGTGCCCTCCAAGCCGACGGCGGGCAGCTACAACGTGGACGAGTTCTATCTGGAGTTGAATGCGCCGCTGCTGGCGGATGTGCCGTTCGCCAAACACCTGGATGTGGATCTCGCCTCGCGCTATTCCAACTATTCGACGTTCGGCACCACGGTCAACAGCAAGTTCGGATTCCGCTGGCAGGTCAACGACGACCTTACCTTCCGCGGTACCTGGGGACAGGGTTTCCGTGCGCCGTCCATCGGCGAGCTGTTCGGCACGTTCTCGCGTTTCGACGCGACATTGCAGGATCCCTGCAATAACGCGACGGGACAACTTGCCACCAACTGCATGGCACTGGGCGTACCGAATCCGGCCACCTTCTTCCAGTCCAATTCGCAGATTTCCGTGCTGACCGGCGGCAACCGCAATCTGCAACCGGAGCGGTCGCGCAATATTTCCCTCGGCACGGTTTACAGCCCATCGTGGGCCGACAACACGGCCTGGTCGAAGAAGCTGGATTTCGAACTGACCTACTACAAGATCGAAATCAAGGACGCCATCCAGGCCAAGGATGCGCAGACGCTGCTCGACCGCTGCGCGGAAACGCTGGATCCGGTGTTCTGCAGCGTGCAATCGCGCAACGCCGCAGGTTTCGTCACCTTCCTCAACGACACGCTGGAAAACCTGGGACGGGTGGACACCAACGGCTTCGACTTTGCGGTGAACTGGCTCGGCAACGAGGCGAGTTGGGGCCAGCTCAGCGCAAGCTGGGAGAACACCTACATCAAGAACTACCGGGTGGTTGACACCAGCACCGGGCTGGCTGAGCCGGATGCGCCCGGCATCGAGGTGCACGACAGCGGGATTCCGCGGCTGCGCTCGACGGTGCGCGTGAACTGGGCCATGGGCCAGTGGTCGGCGTCCTATGCGCTGCGTTATCTCTCCGGCTTCACCGAGGATTGCGCGGCGGCGGGCGGGTTCCCCATCTGCAATGGTCCGACAAGCGGGCAATTCCCGGACGGTTCGCATCGCCTGGGTGCCACGACATACAACGATTTGCGCGCGAGCTGGACGGTGCCGATCCGCACGCCGCTGACGGTTTCGGCCGGCGTGAACAACGTGTTCGACCGCACTCCGCCGACTTGCCTGTCGTGCTCGCTCAATGGCTACGACGCGTCCAATTACGATCTCCCGGGACGCTTCTATTACGTGGAAGCGAATCTGAAGTTCTGATCGCCACGCGTGTCGCACATTCAAAAGCCGGCGGGAAACCGCCGGCTTTTTTGCGCTCAGCTCACGCGCTCGTAGACATGTCGTGCGCTATCGCGCTGACTTGCGCGCGCTTCATCCATGCGCCGCTCGTGCTGCGTGCGGGCGAGCAATTCCGGCAACAATATTTCAAAGCGGCGCGGGGCGATGCCAAGGTCCGCCAGCCCATCGCGGCTGCCGACCGAATCCAGTTTGAGCGATTTGAAATTGTCGGAAGAGAACGGCTTGCCGGGAATGAAATCGCACGCGCGCGCCTGCAGCCAGCCCAGCGCATCGGGCAGCGGCAGCACAACCCGATGCAGATGCGCCGCATCGCGGATCAGCCGCGCAATGCGGGCCAGCGTGTACACCTCCGGCCCGTACAGTTCGTAGAGATGCCCGCAGGTTGCACTGTCGTCCACGCAACGCGTGAACGCCTGCACCACGTCGCCCACGTACACCGGCGCGATCTTCGCCTTGGGTCGCGCCAGTGGCAGCAGCGGCGAGAGCTTCAGCAGGGTGTGAAAGCGCGAGATCAGTCCGTCGCCGCGGCCGTACACGATGCTCGGGCGGAAGATCGTCCAGTCCAGGCCTGAGTTCTTCACCAGGGTTTCCGCTTCGCCGCGCGTCTTCAGATAGCTGGATGCGTGATTGCCCGCATTCAATGAACTCATTTGCAGCAAGCGGGCGACGCCGGCTTCGCGGCAGGCGGCAATCACGCTCGCGGTGAGGTCCGCATGCGCACGCGAGAAACGCGCGTCGCCGGTTTCGTTCAAGATGCCGACCAGATTGATGACCGCGTCGTGGCCGCCGAAGCGCTGCACCAGCGCGGCACGGTCGTACACGTCGGTGCTGAGCAACTTCACCGATGGCAACACCAGCAGGTCGCGACGTTTTTCGCGGTTGCGCGACAACACGGTAACGGCGCATCCCTTGGCGACCAAGGCTGTTACCAGATGGCTGCCGATGAAGCCGGTGCCACCCAGCACAACGATTTTTTGCGCGTGCATGATGTCAGTTCGCTCCCTGATTCGCCGGGGTGCCACTCGTGCCCGTCGCAGCAGGTGTGCCGGATTCGGGATTGCACACCACCGATTTTCGGGTTGCCGCCACCGGCAGTGCGAATGGCGTGCCGATGGCCGGCATGCGTGACGCGACTGGCAGCGGATTGCCGTGCATGCGCCAGTCGTAGATCGTCTCGAACGACAGCACGCGTGCGACGTAGTCGCGGGTTTCCTTGTAAGGAATCGTGGCGATGAACAGGTCCGGCTCCAGGCTGCCGCGCGCATCTACCCAGCGCCGCACCGGATCGGGACCCGCGTTGTAGGCAGCGCTCGCGAGCCAGGAGCTGCCGTCGTAACGCATTGCCATCGCCGCCAGATACAGGGTGCCGAGAGGAATATTGATTGCGGGATCATAAAGATCCCGTGCACTGCCGTAAGCGATGCCGTTTTCGCGCGCGAGCTGGGCGGCGGTGTCGGGCAGCAACTGCATCAAGCCATAGGCATTGGCGCCCGAATGCGCATCCGTCTGCCAGGCGCTCTCCGCGCGGATGATCGCGTAAGCCCAAGCCGGATCAATGCCGGCGGTTTTTGCCGCAGCTAGAACATCGGATTCGTCCGCGAGCGGAAAACGCTGCTCGTAAAAATGCGAATCGCCCTCGTTGGCGAAGGCGAACACCCCGCGGTCGTACCAGCCGCGCGTGTAGGCGAGCGCCGCCACTTGCCGGCGATCCGAATCGCCGAGGTCGTCGAACGCGCGACTCCATTCGCGCCGCGCCGGCTGCAACATGTCCAGCGCGAACAATTCGAATGCGCGTGCAAAACCCGGCATCGCCAACAGCCGCTGCTGCGCGGCCGCATCCGTCACGAGCGGCTGCGGGCAGATGGTGTAAGGCAGGCCGGCGCGATCGGCGGCGAGGAACCCGTAATAACTGGTTTGCTTCGCGAGCGTCGCATATTCGGCTTGCGCCTGCTGCTCATGCCCAAGCTTCTGCGCGACGCGTGCGCGCCAATAACGCCATTCGTCGTGTTGCATTTCCTCCGGCGTGAGCGCCTCGATCGCGCTTCGCGCGGCGTTCCAGTCCGGCAGCGCCAGCGCCACCCGCACGCGCCATTCGCGGGTGGAATCGTTCTGCGCGGAAGCCGGTACGGAAGCCAGCATCGCCAACGCATCGGCTTCGTAATCGGCAGCGCTGTAGATTGCGAGCGTGCGCAGGATGCGGTCGCGTTGCCTGCTGTCGAATGCGAAGTGTGGCGATAGCCGCCGCCACGCCGCCTCGGCGAGATCGTCATTGCTGCGCGCGTAACGCGTCAGCGCCAGCGCCAGTGCCTGGCGCGACCGCGACGTGTCCGGCAATCCATCGGCCTTGTTCAAGAACGCGGCAGGCGTGCGCAGCGCATTGGCCAGATGCATCGCAATCGCAGCATCGCCGCTCGGCAACCACGCGGCGGATTGTTCGATGGTAGATGCGACATGCGCTTCCGCGGCACGATCGATGCGCGCCCACACCCGTGGCGGCGTCAGCAGGCCTTGCGCGTTCGCCGCATCCAGCACGCCTGCGCATTCCGCGGGAAGGCTGGGCTTGTCCCAGAGCGCCGCAAGGTCGCGCGGAAAATCCAGCTTGCCATCTTGCGCGAGTTTCGCCTGCAGCGCATCGCAAGTGAGCGCATCGCCCAGGCCGGGCTGGTAGAAGGAGAGAAATCCAGTCCAATCTTGTTGCTTGGCAAGCAAGCTCAATTCGTCGCGGCGCAGGTCCTGCGCCGGAATCAGGTCGGGATAACGCGCGAGATACGCAGCGATTTGGGCGCGATCCGCATGCGCCAAGTCGTGCTCAAGCGACGCTGCCTCCAGATACGGATACAGCGGATAACTTTCCAGCCCTTGCGCCAGCGGCCGCCAGTCCTGGCCGTTGTAGGCGGCGGCATACGCGGCGCGGAACGCGTCGCGCTGCTGCGGGAAATCGGTCGGTTGCGCGTGTGCGAACCAAGGCAGCGCGAACAGGAATATCGTGAAAAGGCGCCGCGGCGAACACGTGATCCGCCGCGGCGCGGAGAGGAGCCAAGCCGCATTCATTGCGGCAGTTTAATGGATACCGCTCAATGGCGACGTTGGCCGTCGTGCTTCTGGCGATAAATGCGGCGGCTGTCGCGATTGTCGGTGCGCTGGATGCGT
>JAICYA010000385.1 GCA_025934455.1 Rudaea sp. | reverse complement strand
TGCCGCGCACTGGCGAGATGTCTATGTGCAGCTTGCCAGCATTGGCGAGAAGATCGGCAGCGTGCACGTACTCAACATCGGCGGCGGCCTTGGCGTGCCGTCGCGCGCAGACGAGTCGCCGCTCGATCTCGCCGCGCTCGGCGCGGCGCTGTCCGAAGTCAAGACGGCGTATCCGCAATTCGAGCTGTGGGCCGAGCCCGGCCGCTACCTCGTCGCCGACGCCGGCGTGTTGCTCGCTCGTGTCACGCAAACCAAGCGCAAGGGCGAGGTGCATTACATCGGCTGCGACGCAGGCATGAATTCACTGATCCGCCCGGCCTTGTATGAGGCGTATCACGAGATCGTGAATCTCACGCGTCTGGACGAGCCAGCGACGGAACTCGTGCAGATCGTCGGCCCGATCTGCGAATCCGGCGACGTGCTCGGCAGCAACCGCCGCCTGCCGCCGACGCGCGAAGGCGACGTGCTGCTGATTGCACAAGCCGGCGCCTACGGCGCGGCGATGGCTTCGCATTACAACCTGCGTGAACCGGCGGCGGAGATCGTGATATGAACGTGCTGCACGATCCGCGCCAATCCAATTCCTTCCGTTTCGTGCGCTGCGCGTATGCGAACGGCGAGGCACAGCTGGTTTACGCGTTCGGCGACGGTCCGGAACTGGTCGAGCGCATCGGGTTTCCGGATGCACCGGCATTGCTGCCGGAGCGCGAAGCCGCGTTCTCCGCGGCGCTGCACCTGCTGCACCTGATTGCGGGCGTCAGCTACTACAAGGCGGGCGTGCCCGGGCAAATCGTCGTCGAAGGTGAGGCGCTGGATGCAGCGACGGCGGAATTTCTCGATCAGGTGTATCTGCACGGCCTGGCCGAATTCGCTTATCAGAACAAGCTGGATCTGCGCGGCAAGATTCGTTTTCCCCGCGGCAAGTCGGCGCACGCACCTGCGGCGGCATTGAGTCTGCCGCGCCGAACCCTGGTGCCCATCGGCGGCGGCAAGGATTCGCTGGTCAGCGTTGAAATGCTCAAACGCCTCGGCGAGCCGACAACGGCAGCTTGGGTCGGCGAATCCGCGCTGATCGCTGCCTGCGCGCAGCGCACGGATTTGCCGATGTTGAATCTCAAGCGCACGCTTGCGCCGGAATTGTTCGAGTACAACCGCCTGGGCGCTTACAACGGCCATATTCCGGTCACCGCGATCAATTCGGCGATCCTGGTCTGCGCGGCGATCCTTTACGGCTTCGATGCGATCGCGTTTTCCAACGAACGCTCGGCCTCGGAAGCCACGCTCGAATACGACGGCCAGCCGGTCAATCACCAATGGAGCAAGTCGCTGGAATTCGAACGTGGCTTGCGCGAGTACACGACCTCGCATATCGCCGCGAACCTGGATTATTTCTCGCTGCTGCGGCCGTGGTCGGAACTCGCTGTCGCGCGCGCGTTCGCGCGGCAGTCGCGCTACGACGACGTGTTTTCGAGCTGCAACCGCAACTTCCGCATCCGTGGCGAACGCCCGGCCGACCGCTGGTGCGGGCAATGTCCGAAATGCCATTTCGTGTTTCTCGCGCTGGCGCCATTCATTGCCAAGCCGCGCCTGCTCGGTATTTTCGGCCGCAACCTGCTCGACGACGCGGCGCTCGCGCCCGGTTTCGATGCGCTGCTCGAATATCGCGAGCACAAGCCGTTCGAGTGCGTGGGCGAGGGCCGTGAATCGCGCGCGGCGATGCACGCGTTGACCCTGCGCCCGGAATGGCGCGAGGACGCTATCGTTGCGCGCTTCGCCGAGGAGATCGCGCCGCAACTGGATGCGCGCGAATTTGCGCTGGCACCGCTGCTCACGCCCTCCGCCGAACATTTCCTGCCACTGCGTTTGCAACATCTGTTGCATGAAGCTGGCTGACCTCGAACACGCGCGCGTCGCAGTCTGGGGCCACGGCCGCGAAGGCCGCGCCGCGCTGGCGGTGTTGCAGAAGCGCTTTCCAGAAAAACAACTGACGTTGATCTGTGCCGAGGACGAAAAGCCTTTAGTGGCGGACGACGCGCATATCCGCATCGTTACCGGACCGGTCGATGCGCCGTCACTGTCGGCATTCGACGTCGTGATCAAATCCCCCGGTATCAGCCCATACAAGTCGCCGGTGCCGGAAGCGATGGCTGCCGGCGTGCGTTTCACCTCCGGCACGGCGCTGTGGTTTGCCGAGCGGCCCGACGCGCGTGTGATCGGGGTCACCGGCACCAAGGGCAAGAGCACCACCAGCGCGATGATCGCGCACATTGCGCGTTCGCTCGGCATCCGCACCGCGCTGGCCGGCAATATCGGCTTGCCGCTGCTCGAACTGCTCGACGGCGAAGCGCAGCTTTGGGTTGTGGAACTTTCCAGCTTCCAG
>JAICYA010000075.1 GCA_025934455.1 Rudaea sp. | reverse complement strand
TGGAGGGTAGAGCGGTCGCAACCGGCAACGCCGACCGCGCGGCGATCGCGCGACAAGTGATCTTCAGTCACAAGATCATGGAGGAAATTCTCGAGCAAGGCAGCTGGATGGCGAGCCGGCCGAGCGCGCTGGAACAGGATCGACTGATCGAAGGCATCAAGCAACGCACGAATGTCTCCAATGTACGAGAAAACCTGATCCGGATCGAATATACGGATACCGATGCCCGTCGCGCCTACACGGTGACCAAGGCTCTGGCGGGGTTATTCATTGCGGAGAGTCTGGCGGCCAAAGAGCGCGAGAGCCGCGATGCCTACGAATTCATCTCGAAGGAAGCGGACCAATACCGCGACAAGTTGAGCAAAGCCGAGGACAAGCTTGCGGCATTTCGTGCAAACAACGCGGATGCACGCCCGGGCAGCGCGACCGACGTCAATACGCATATCGTCGAGCTGCGCACGCAGATCGAGACCGCGCGCCTGGACATGATGGAACAAGCATCGCGCGAACGCGCGCTGGACGCGGAATTATCTGGCGAGTCCGCAATCAGCGTGGTGCAGACGCGCGCGATGCAATACCGCAGTCAGCTGGCCGAATTGCAGAACCAGCTCGACAAGCTGTTGCTCAGCGACACCGACCAGCATCCGGATGTGATCCGCGTGCGTCACCAAATCCAGGACCTGCGCGAGCAGGCGGATGACGCGAAGAAGAGCGGCGATCGCCGGCGCGCGGCCGGCGTGGCGCTGGCCGACGACGACAGCGTGCGCTTCAATCCCGTTTACCAGCAGTTGCGCGAGCGTCTTGCCGAAAGCCGACGCAATGCCGCGGCAGCCGCCGTGCGCAAGAGCGCCGGCCAGGCGCTGCTGCAGCAGGAACTCGAGCGCAGCCGGCGTATCGCCGACTCGGCCAATGCCTTGTCGGAGCTGACGCGCGATTTCGATATGTATCGCGACATCTACCAGGACCTGCTCAAACGCCGCGAAAACGCACGCGTGTCGATGAACCTGGATGCGGATCACCGCGGCTTGACGTTCGCGATTCAGGAGCCGCCAACCGTTCCGCTGCGTCCGCTCGGCCTGCGTTTCATGCACTTCAGCATGGCCGGTTTGGGTCTGGGGTTGGCGCTGCCGATAGGCCTGCTGTTCGCTCTGCTGCGCTGGGACTCGCGCCTGCGCTCGCCGCGTCATCTGGAGCAACTGACCGGATTACCAGTGCTTGTGAGCATGCCGACTTACGTGAATTATCGGGACGGTCGTCGCACGCGGCGTCGCGACGCGTGGCTGTTGCTGCTGCTGGTGGTGGTCACCACCGCCTATGCCGTGGCAGCCATCCTGCGCTGGTGGATGTTGCAGCCATGAAGTTCGAGACCAAGAGCATCCTGCGCGATGGTTTGCGCGCAGCGCCGATGTTGCATAACGCCGTGCCGATCAAGCGCCTCTCCGCCTCCCGCAACGGAGCACACCCGATCGAACCTCGCGCGCTGAGTAAACGCGAACTTGAGGACAGCCATCTCATTCATCGCGATCTCAGCGTGCGCGGACCGACCGACGCATTCCGCAAGCTGCGCATGCGCCTGCTTGCGCTCGCGGGGGACGATATCTTCAAGACGCTGGTGGTCGCGGTGAGTTCCGGTTCGGGCGGCAGCTTCATGGCGCGCAATCTCGCGGCCGCGTTCGCCTTCGACGAAAGCAAGCCTGTCGTGCTGATCGATTGCAATTTGCGCCGGCCGGCGCAGCACAGCGCGCTCGGCGTGACGCCGGACGCAGGACTCGGCGATTATCTGGGGCGCAGCGGCAGCGACCTCGATCACGTTCTCTACGATACCGGCGTGGCGCGCGTGCGACTGATTCCGGCCGGTCATCCGCCGGAAACCAGCGCCGAATGCTTTTCTTCGCCGCGCATGCGTGCGCTGCTCGACGCTCTGCGCGAACGCTATGCGAACCATTACATCGTGCTCGACGCGCCGGCGCTGCGCAGCGCTCCGGATGCCCATGTTCTTGCCGACCTCGCCGACTATATTGTCGTCGTCGCCGCCTATGGGCGCGATACCGCCGCCACGATCGATCAGGCGGTCTTCGGTCTGGATCCGGCAAAGATCGCGGGAGTGGTATTCAATTACCCGCCGTAGCGGAGCCGACATGTCGACACGCCACCGCCCGCGCCTCATTGCATTGTCCGCATTGCTGATATCGAGCTCCGCTTGCGCGTTCCAGCTGGACTATTCGCTTGAGGCTGCGTTGGGGTACAGCGACAACGTCAACGAAAGTGCGCTCGACCCGGTCGAGCAATGGATTTTGATTCCGCGCGTCAATTTCGATCTGCGCGAGGATGGAGCCGATATCCAAGCCCGCGCCATCGGCCAGATCGAGGATCGCGACTATCTCGGCGGCGCCTTCGACAACGAAGTACGCGAGCAGCTTGCCGGCATCGCCACCTGGACGATTCTGCCGCAGCGGCTCAGTTTCGATTTCGAGGATTACGCGGCAGTGCAACCGGTCGACCTTTTCGCCGCGAATGCGCCGGGCAACCAGCAGCAGACCAATGTCGCCACGCTCGGCCCCACGTTGCAATTCCGCTTGCCTGGCGCGTTGCACGGCGAAGCGGACCTGCGCTTCACCAATAGCGTCGCCTCGAAAACCACGGAATTCGATTCCGACCGCGCACTCGGCGCCTTGCGCGCGACCCGCAATCTGTCGCCGCTGTCTTCGCTGTCCGCCAACATCGTGTATCAACAGGTGCATTTCACCGACCCGAACGGTGGTCCGGACTACGATCGTGCCGATGCGTTTGTGCGTTATCGGCACAATTCGAGCGACATCGATCTCGATCTCAGCATCGGCAACTCGCGGCTAAACTATACCGACGCGGGCGACCAATCGGCACTGCTGGCACGCGGTGAGGTCACGTGGCGAGCGTCGCCTCACAACACGCTGGCAGCCGGCTTCGCCCGACAGATCTCCGACGCCGCGCAGGACATGGTCGTGGATCCGACCGCTCTGATTGCGCCGCCTTTTGGCAGTGCGCTGGCCGTGGGCTCGCTGCCGATCACCTCGCAGGCATATCTCGAACAACGCGCATACGTGGACTACGTCTGGCATGCCGTGCGCTTTCAATTGCATGCCAATCCGTACTACGAAAAGCTCGACTACGCGATCGACGCCAGCCTCGATCAGAAGGTACACGGCGTCGTTGCGGGATTTTCCTATCGCCCGCGGCCGTTGTGGACGCTCGCCTTCGACGTAACGCAGGAAACCCGCAACTACGTTTTCGTCCAACGCCGCGACGAGGACGTGCGTTACGACGTGAGCTTCGTCGACCAACTGTCGCGCCACTGGAGCACGCGCGTCGACCTGATTCGCAATCTACGCCGCAGTACTGCGCTCGATCAGGGATTTGCCGAAAACCTGTTTTTCCTGACGTTGATCTTCCGACGCTGATGGCCGCGACGAAGCGAACACGGCTGCTGATCTTGACCGACACGGCGATCCTCGGAGCCGGCGGCAGCGAACGTTTCCTGCGCAACCTGCTTGCCAATCTGCCGCGCGATCGTTACGCGGTGGATGTGGTGCAACTCGCCGCACGACCGCACCCGCAGCAGCGCGTAGCGCGGCTCGACGGCGTTCGCTTGAGCTATTTGCCGGTCGAGGCGATCTATGCGCCGGCCGGCATCGCCGCATTCCGCCGCGTGTGTGGCCGCGTGTTGCGCCGTCGCTACGACATCGTGCAGTCGCAGCATGAGAAATCGGATCTGATTTGCGCGTGCTTGCCAAGACGCCATGGCCTGCACCGGATCTCGAACCGGCGCGATATGGGCTTCAACAAGACGCGGCGTCTGCGTGCTTTTTTCCGCTATGCGAATGCGCGTTTCGACCGCATTGTGGCACCCAGCCGGGCCGTCGCCGAAGCCCTCGTCGCGCACGACCATGTGCCAAGCGCGCGTTGCGTGACGATTCCCAACGGTGTGGATACGCAACGTTTTCGGCCCATCGACGCAGGCGCGCGCGCGCGCCTGCGTGCGATGCTCGGCTTCGGCGACGACGAATGCCTGATCGGTTGCGTCGCCAGCTTCACGGAAGTCAAACAGCATGCAACTCTGATCGAAGCGTTCGCGCAGGTGTGGCGCGGATATCCGCAGGTTCGCCTGTTGCTCGTTGGACACGGCCCGCTGCGCCCGCAGCTCGAGCGCCAGATCGACTCACTCGGTGTCGCGCCATCGGTAAGTTTTCTTGGCCCGCGCGGCGATGTCGAACAGATTCTGCCGGCGCTGGATATCTTCGTGTTGGCCTCGCGCAGCGAAGGCATGTCCAATGCCATCCTCGAAGCGCAGGCTTGCGCCGTTGCGGTAGTGGCCACGGCTGTCGGCGGCAATGCCGAGCTGGTGCGCTCGCAATCCATGGGAATCCTCGTGCCCGCAGCCGATCCGCAGGCGTTGGCGCGGGCGCTGAGTGAGCTGGTCGCCGCGCCATCCCGGCGCGTGGCAATGGGCACGGCGGCGCGAGAGCAAGTGCAGCGCGACCATTCGCTTGCGGCGATGTCCGCTGCGTACCAGCGCCTGTACGAGGAATTGTCGGATGGAAACTGACTTGCATGTGCTGCATGTGCGCTCGAGCGCTGGACTGTATGGCGCCGAATACGTGATTCTCGGCCTGATACCGGCATCGAAGAAATTCGGTATCGACTGCACACTGCTGTGTCTGGACAACCAATATACCGACGAACAGGAGTTGTGGAGCAACGCCGACGCGACCGGCATATCGAGTCGTCGCATACCCTGCCGCGGCCGCTTCGACTTCGCCACACTTGCGGCACTGCGCGAAGCGTTGACGGAGTCACCACGCGCGATCTTGCACGTGCACGATTACAAGAGCGCGGTCCACGCCTGGCTTGCACGCGGCAGGCGCAAGAATCCGATCATTGCCACGATGCATGGCCAGTTCGCGTCGACGCCCGCCTTGCGTTTTTATCATCACCTCGAACTGGTGCTGATGGTCCGTTTCGAGAGGGTCTGCATCGTTGCCGATGCCATGCGCGCCAACCTCGTTCAGACCGGCACACGCGCGCAAAATATCCGTTTGATCGAGAATGGCATCGACACGGCCCGTTTCGCGCCGACGGCGGTTGCCATACCGCGCTGGGAATTCGGCATTGAGCCCGGCGCTGTCGTTTTTGGTTCGGCCATGCGCCTCACCGAGCAGAAAAATCCGCTCGGGCTCATCGAGGCATTTGCGCAAGTGGTCGCGCAGATGCCACAGGCGGTGCTCGTCGTCGCCGGCGGCGGCCATTTGCGCGAACCGGCGCTGCGCCGCGCCGGAGAACTTGGGATCGCCGATCGCGTGCGATTCGTCGGCTCGCGCAAGAGCCTCGAATCGTTCTACCGGATGCTCGATGTGTTCGTGTTGCCATCGCTTTACGAAGGGCTGCCCCTGGCTCTGCTCGAGGCGATGGCGATGCAATGCCGGATCGTGGCCACGTGCGTTGGCGAGGTCGCCAACGTCTTGGCCGGATTGGACGTGCAGCTGGTCGCTGCGGGCGATCCGGCGGCGCTTGCCCAAGCGATGCTCGATACCGGCAGGTGTCCACAACCCACGCACGCGTTGCGCGAACGGGTGGTCGAACGTTACTCGGTCGAACGCATGGCCGCGGCATACGCTGCCGTTTATCGCGAGTTCGAGGCAAACCATGAACGCGCGGCAGCTTGAACTTCGGCAGGCTTTGCAAACGACGGCCGCGGCGCCGGTGGCCGCAAGCGTGCGCAACAACTGGCTGTTGTACGCGTTCCTGCTGCTGCTGCCGTTGCAGAACCTGCAAACCGGCTACCTGCCGAATGGCGGCGGTGGTCTGAACTTTGTGAATGTCGGCTTCGTCCTGTCGCTGTTCGGCGCGTGGCGTTGCCGCGGCACAATCACGCGCTGGAGCAGCGTGCAGACGTGGGTGTTCGCGTATGTCGCCTACGCCTGCGTTTCGCTTTTCATCGGCTATGCGCACGTGACCAACACGCAGGAGCACTTCGGCGACCTCAAGGACTCGATGTTCGCCGTCATGTTGATGTTCCTGGTGCAGATGAGCGTAACGAACTGGGACACGGTGCGGCGCTTCATCTTCGTCATGTTGCTGCCGCTGCCGTACATGCTCCGGGTCACGCTCGATCAGCATGCCAGCGTGCAGAGCTGGCACTACGACGACGCGTTGCGCATCGATGGCACATTCTCGCTGCTCGGCGCCAACGAATTCTCGGCGTTCTGCGTGATGATGACGATCCTGCTCGTCGCGCTGGTGCTCGCCACGAAGTGGTCGTTGCACTGGCGCGTCTTGCTGGTGGGCGGAATCGTCTGTGTGGCGCTTGGCGTGCTGTGGACGTATTCGCGCACCGGCTATGTCGCGCTGATGCTGGGCGTGTCCACCGTGATCTTGCTGTGGCGCGCGCGCTGGAAGATGTTTTTGCCGCTGTTGCTGGTCGCGCTGTTGCTGCCGAGCTACTTGCCGCGGTCGGTGGTGGAACGCTTCGACACCACCACGATCGAAGCGGGCAAGCGCGACGAGAGCACCGAGATGCGTTTCGAGTTCTGGGCCATCGCCTGGGACAATTTCGCCAAGCACCCGGTGTTCGGTTCGGGCTATCACACCTTCCACCATCCCGAAATCAATCCGCTGCAACGCGACACGCACAACTTCTTCATGCGCGAGCTGACGGAAAAGGGCGTGATCGGATTTTTCATCGCGATCGGGATGCTGTTGTCGATACTCAAAGCCTGCTGGCGCACGTTTCACGATGCGGCGGCTGGCAGCCTTGGCTACGCGCTCGGACTGGGCATGATCGGAGCGTGGGTCGCCCTGGTCGTCGGCAACTGCTTTGGCGATCGTTTCACCTATTACCCGATGATCGGATATTTCTGGGTCTATCTCGGTCTGACCCTGAAGGCGCACGAACTGGAGCGCGCCGGACGCGGCGCGAAACCGGCCGTCGCGCCACCGTTGCCTCGATTCGCCCAACCGCGAAAGATTTCCCATGGCTGACGTGCCGCTGCCGATCTTGATGTATCACGGCGTGCACGCCGACATCGCGGCGTGCGGCGTGTTCGACCGCGTGTACAGCGTCACCCCGCCAGCGTTTGATGCGCAGCTCGATCGGCTCGCACAAACCGGCTATCGCACGCTGCGCTTGCGTGAGCTGAATTCGGCGCTCGCCCCACGCGCTGTCGTCATTACGTTCGACGACGGCGATATTTCCAATCTCGAAATCGCGCTGCCGCGGCTGCTCGAGCACGACATGCGGGCGGAGTTTTTCGTCACCGCCGATTTCGTCGGCCAACTCGGACGGCTGTCAGTCACGGACTTGCGTACGCTCGTCGCGGCAGGAATGAGCGTGCAATCGCACGCCCTGACACACCGCTATCTGGACGAGCTGAGCGTCGCCGAATTGGAAACGGAACTGCGCGACAGCAAACGGCGCATCGAAGACATCACGCAGGTGCGGGTTACCGCGCTTGCGCTTCCGGGCGGCCGCGGCGGTGCGCGCGAATTCGAACTGGCGCGACGCATCGGTTATGAACAGGTGCTCGGCTCCGTGCCCGGCTGCAATCGTCGACGCCCGGACGGACGCTGTCTGCAACGGCTGGCGGTGACGCGCAATCTCGCGCTGGACGAATTCACACAACTCGTGCGCTGGCAGGGCATGCGGCCGCGCGCGTTGCGGCTGCGTTATGCCGCGTTGGCGTCGGTCAAACGCGCGCTCGGCAACCGGGGCTACGAGACGCTGCGCAGACGGCTGCTGTCCGCATGAACGCGCTGGTGTTCTGGATCAGCCTGACGCTCGTCGCCTACACCTACGTCGGCTATGCGCTGCTGGTCGCGGTATTGGCGCGCCTGCGCGGCACCACGCCGATGCGGTCCGACCTGACACCGCCGGTCAGTGTCGTGTTGACGGCATACGACGAAGCGACTCGGATCGCACAGCGTGTGGACGATATCCTGGCGCAGGATTATCCCG
>JAICYA010000042.1 GCA_025934455.1 Rudaea sp. | reverse complement strand
CGTCCGGCAGCACGCCGCGGATAACACCGCCGGTCACGCGCCGGCCCTGCAGCAGCGCGACCTTCTCCACGTACGGTGCCGCGCCGCGCACATGCGGATTCGCGTATGCCTGCTTCACCGCACCCTGCCAGTCGTGCACGCTTTCGCCGACGCCGGAGATCGTTGCATCCGCGACCATGCCGAGAATGCGGTCGGTGAGTTGCCGTTCGAAGCCATTCATGACCGATATGACCGTGATCAGCGCGGTCACGCCCACCGCGATGCCGAGCATCGACACCAGCGAGATGAACGAAATGAAATGATTGCGGCGCTTGGCGCGCGTGTAGCGCAGTCCGATGAAAAGTTCGAGCGGGCGAAACATCGTTGAGGGACTGCGCGAGCCGGTTGCGGCGAAGTCCGCGCAGAGTGCACGAGCGCGGCGGATCAGGCAAGCGCGATTGCTGGCGCATGCGCATCGCAGTCAGCTAGCTGAACAATTTCTAAACTCGCTGGTGTTGCAATTGGAATGTTCGATCCGCATATGGAGTCTTGTGTGTGGCCTGCGATTGAGTTGCTTGTCGCAGCCACACAACATTTTCCATCCCCGAAGGAGTATTACAATGAGAATGACCTTGATCGCCCTGGCTCTGTCCGCTGCCGGCCTTGCCGCGGCGCCCGCCATCAGTCACGCCGCGAACGGCGACAACAGCGGTTTCTTCATCAACGGCGGCGTCGGCCAGTCGAACCTGGACAAGGGCGCCTACAACGACAGCGATACCGGCTACAACGCCAACATCGGCTATCGCTGGGCGATCAATCCCAGCGTCGCGCTCGGCGTCGAAGGCGGTTACACGGATCTCGGCTCGTTCGCTGCGAAGGGCGCCTATGCCGGATTCCCGAACGCGGAATTCAGCGGCTGGACCGCCGGCGTGAACGGCCATTTCAACGTCACCCCGCAGTGGTACATCAGCGGCCGCGCCGGGTTGTTTCGTGCCGATGTCAAGGGTTCGATCGCCGGCGCCACGCCGGTACCCGTGGACGACACCAGTTCCAAGTACTACGCCGGTGCGGGCTTCGGCTACGACTTCAGCAACAACGTCAGCGTCGGCCTGAACTACGACTACTACAAGGTCAACAAGAACGGATTCAACGCGAATCCGGACCTGGTCTCGGTCAACGCCGAATATCGTTTCTGATCGACTGATCCACAGCACAACAGGGACGTTTCGGGAAACCGGCCGCGTTACACTCCGCGGCCGGTTTTTTTATGCGGCACGTTCAATGCGCGCCAAGCGCACACGCAACTGCCGCCGCGTATCGGCGTCGCAGTTGCCCGGGCCGAGGATCAGGGCCGAGTTCTTTCCATCGCTGCGTCGCAGATTCAGCACGATCCACGCACCGCGTGCCACACCACGAATCAACTCGGCCGTGAATTCGCGGCCGTCCGCATCGGCCACCCGCCAATGCCCGGCCTGCTGCCACGCGGCCCGGCGCACAAGCGGGCGCAGGTGCCTGCTCAGCGCGAAGCCGGCGCAAGCCGTGGCGACTATCACAGTGAAAATCCCCGCCCACGACGGCATGCCGCTCAATGCGATGGCGGCGAAGGCCAGCACGGCCATGAGGATTACGGCGGCGACGAGCCAGCGCGAAGGCCGATAATCAAATGCAATCGCGGTGGCGGATTTCATCGAGGATGCGCTGCCAATCGCTGCGCGGCGGCGCTTCGCGGCCGCTGAGCCAATTCCACAATTGCGGATCGGGTTGCTCGAGCAATTCGGCGAAGGCGCGCTGCGCGGAGGCATCGGCTTGCGCAAAACGCACATCCAGCCACTGCCCAAGCAGTTGATCCAATTCGCGCATGCCGCGCCGGCAGCGCCAGCGCAGGCGTGCCGCATCCGCGCTCATCGCATCAAGCCGAATGCCAGCACTGCCCACAGCAGCCAGAGTACGACACTGCCACAAAGATACGCGTAGAACCGGTGATAGACCTTGTTGTAGCTGCACTGGATCGCGCTGTGAGCGATGCGCAGCGCGACGAAGAGCCAGGCAAGGGTCAACGTGAGTACGCCGACCTGCGCCGTCTGCACGGCAACGGCGAGCGCCAGATAGAACAGCACCGGCAGCTCGAACAGGTTGCGGAAATTGTCGGCGGCGCGCGTGTCCTTCAGGCGTTCGGCCATCTGTGCCGACAACGCCACGGATTGTGGATGCACACGCTCGCGCTTCATCTCGCCCACGCGCATGAAATACATGCGCAGCCAGACGACGAAGGTCAACGCCGTCATTGCGACGGCAGGCCACCACATCAGGCGCGCATCCATGTATTCAGACGCCCTTGCGTTCGACGATCAGCTTCTTGATCTCCCCAATCGCCTTGGCCGGGTTGAGCCCCTTCGGGCAGGTATTCGTGCAATTCATGATGGTGTGGCAGCGGTAGAGCTTGAACGGATCTTCCAGATCGTCCAGGCGCGCGCCGGTGTCCTCGTCGCGCGAATCGGCGATCCAGCGATAGGCTTGCAACAAGATCGCCGGGCCGAGGTATTTGTCGGGATTCCACCAGTAGCTCGGGCACGCCGTGGAACAGCACGCGCACAGGATGCATTCGTACAACCCATCCAGCTTTTTCCTGTCCTCCACCGATTGCAGGCGCTCGGAGTCCGGTGGCGGCGCGCTCTGCGTGCGGATCCACGGCTTGATCGACGCGTGCTGCGCGTAAAAATGCGTCAAGTCCGGAACCAGGTCCTTGACCACTGGCATGTGCGGCAGCGGGTATATGGCGACGTCGCCCTTGCAGTCGCCGATCGACTTGGTGCAGGCCAGTGTGTTGCCGCCATCGATGTTCATGGCACAGGAACCGCAGATGCCCTCGCGGCAGGAACGCCGGAACGTCAGCGTCGAGTCGACCTCGTTCTTGATCTTGATCAGCGCGTCCAGGACCATCGGCCCGCAGGTGGCGAGATCGACTTCGTATTCGTCGACGCGCGGGTTTTCCGCGTCGTCAGGATTCCAGCGATAGATGCGGAACGTGCGCACTTCCTTCGCACCCGCCTTGGCCGGATATTTCTTGCCCTTGCGGACCTTGGAATTCTTCGGCAGTGTGAACTCGGCCACGTCGCTCTCCGTTGTGTTCAGTACACCCGCGCCTTCGGCGGCACGGCTTCCACTTCGTTCGTCATCGGCTGCATGTGCACCGGGCGGTAATCGAACGTCGCCTTGCCCTTGGCATCGACGCTGACCAACGTGTGCTTCATCCAGTTGAGGTCGTCACGGTTCGGAAAATCCTCGCGCGCATGCGCGCCACGGCTTTCGTGGCGCTGCTCGGCCGAAGTCATCGTCGCCACGGCCTGCACCAGCAGGTTGTGCAATTCCAGGGTTTCGACGAGGTCGGAATTCCACACCAGCGAGCGATCGGTCACCTTGACGTCGGCGAACGCATCGAATGCCGCGGAAATGTTGGTGCAGCCCTGTTTCAGCGTTTCGCCGGTGCGGAACACGGCCGCATCCTGCTGCATCACGCGCTGCATCTTCAGGCGCAGGTCCGCGGTCGGCGTCGCACCTTTCGCGTTGCGTGCCTTGTCGAAATGCGCGAGCGCCGCGTCGCAGGACGATGCGGACAGGCTCTTGTGCGCCGCGCCAGGCTTGATGATTTCGCCGGCGCGATGCGCGGCGGCGCGACCGAAGATGACGAGATCGAGCAAGGAATTGGAGCCCAAGCGGTTGCCGCCGTGCACGGACACACAGGCCGCCTCGCCGACCGCAAACAGACCCGGCACCACGGCATCCGCGTCGTTGCCGCGCTTCTGCACGACTTCGCCGTGGTAATTCGTCGGGATGCCACCCATGTTGTAGTGCACGGTAGGCAGTACAGGGATCGGCTGCTTGGTCACGTCCACGCCGGCGAAGATGCGCGCGCTTTCTGCAATGCCGGGCAGGCGTTCGTGGATGACGTCGGGGCCGAGGTGCATCAGGTTCAGATACGCGTGATCCTTGTGCTCGCCGACACCGCGGCCTTCGCGGATTTCCATCGTGATCGCACGGCTGACCACGTCGCGCGAGGCCAGGTCCTTGGCATTCGGCGCATAGCGCTCCATGAAGCGCTCGCCCTTGGAATTGGTCAGATATCCACCTTCGCCGCGCACGCCTTCGGTGATCAGGCAGCCGGCCCCGTAGATGCCGGTTGGGTGGAATTGCACGAATTCCATGTCCTGCAGCGCAAGCCCGGCGCGCAGCGCCATGCCGCCACCGTCGCCGGTGCAGGTATGCGCGGATGTCGCGGAAAAATACGCGCGCCCATAGCCGCCGGTCGCGAGCACCACAGCGTGGGCGCGGAACAAGTGCAACTCGCCTTCGTTCAGATCCAGCGCCAGCACGCCGCAACAGGCACCGTCGCTGTCGAAGATGAGGTCCAGCGCGAAGTATTCGATGTAGAAACGCGCATCGTGCTTGAGCGACTGCTGGTACAGCGTATGCAGCATCGCATGGCCGGTGCGGTCGGCTGCCGCGCAGGTGCGCTGCGCCGTGCCTTTGCCGTAGTTCGTGGTCATGCCGCCGAATGGGCGCTGGTAGATCTTGCCAGCCTCGGTGCGCGAGAACGGCACGCCGTAGTGTTCGAGCTCGATCACCGCGGCCGGCGCGTTCTTGCACATGTACTCGATCGCATCCTGGTCGCCGAGCCAGTCGCCGCCTTTCACCGTGTCGTAGAAATGGAAGCGCCAGTCGTCTTCGCCCATGTTGCCGAGCGCGGCGGCGATGCCGCCTTGCGCGGCGACGGTGTGCGAGCGCGTCGGAAAGACTTTCGTGATGCACGCCGTGTTCAAGCCCTGCTCGGCCATGCCGAACGTGGCGCGCAGGCCGGAACCGCCCGCGCCGACCACGACGACATCGTATTTGTGTTCCTGGATCTTGTAGCTTTCCATGTCTTATCCCAAGGCGATTCGTGCAATCGCGAAGAGGCAGGCGACCGCGGCGAGGAAGGCGCCGAAGCGCACCGCGATCTGCAACGCGACTTCCTGCCAGCGCGTGTGGATGTAATCCTCGATGACGACTTGCAGGCCGAGCGCACCGTGCCAGAACAGACTGGCCACGAGCGCAACCAGCAGCACCGCATGCACTGGCTGGGCTATCGCCGCGCGCACCGTGGCGTAATCGGCGTGCGCCAGACCGGCGCACAGCCACAGCAACCACAGGCTCAGCGGCACCAGCGCGACCGCGGTCAGGCGTTGCAGCCACCAATGGCGCACGCCGGACTGCGCCGAGCCGAGTCCACGCACGTTCTTGAGCGGCGTGCGCAAGGTGTTTTCGCCGATCACGCTCATGCCGCACCTCCGCTTGCGCGAACGAACAGGCAAATCCAGACCGCGGCGGTCAACGCGACGCTCGCCGCAATCACGATCCAGCCGGTGGCGAAATAACTCGGTGTGCGCGAATGATCGCGCTGCGCCGCGTCGTAACCCATGCCGGTGTCGCGAAACAGGTGCTGGATGCCGTTGCACAGGTGGAACAGCAGCGCCCATGTCCACAGGATCAGCAGCGCGAAGCCGATTCCGCTTGCGCAAAATCCGGCAAACGCATTCCATGCCTCGGCGCCAGACGCGGCGGCGATGAGTCCCCACGCCAGCAAGAGCGCGCCGAGACACAGGAACAGTCCGGTCAGGCGGTGCAACACCGACTGCCACATGTTCACGCGCCAGCGGTAGATGCCCAGGTGCGGCGACGTCGGTCGTGCGATTTGGCTCATGGCTGTCGTCCTAGAAATCGATGCAGCGGCCGTTCTTTTCCCAGTCGCCATAACGCACCGGGTCGGGGCCTTCGCGACCGCCGATCTCGACGGGCTTGGCGTGCTCGGGTGCCGGTGTCGCCTCGGTTGGCAGCGGCGCCTGCATGACGGTTGGATCCGATCCTGGCTGGGGCATGGCTCGTCCTGATTTTTTTTCACGCGCGGCTTGATCGATACCTGCCACGCGCCTACATTGATGGTCGAAGTATAACGCCACGCGCCGTCGATGATTAGCCTGCCTACGCAAGTGCTTGAAATTACCGGAGCCGATGCCGCCGCGTTTGCGCATGCGCAATTCTGCAACGACGTGCTTACCCTGCCCGACGGACACTGGCAGTGGAATGCATGGCTTTCGCCCCAGGGCCGCGTGCGCGCGTTCTTTCGCCTGCTGCGCATCGATGCGGACAACCTGCTTTTGACGTTGCGGGGTGGCGACGCGGAATGGCTGCGCGCGGAACTGGCCCGCTACGTGTTCCGCGCGAAGGTGCAGTTGCGCGCCGTCAACGAGACTACCCCCGGCCCAGCGCCGGCATACTCACCCCTCGCCGATATCCGCGCGGGGATTCCGGAAATCGGCGTCGAGCTGCACGATCGCCTGCTGCCGCAATGGCTCGGCCTGGATCGCCTCGGCGCGGTCTGCGTGAACAAGGGCTGTTATCCCGGCCAGGAAATCATGGCACGCCTGCATTTCAAGGGCGGCAACAAGCGCTCCCTGTACCGGCTGCGCTGGCCCGGCAACGCGCTCGTCCAGCCGGGAACCTTGTTGCGCGATCCTGGCGGATCCGAAGCCGGCGTCATCGTGACTGCCGCCCCCGATGCGGAAGCGGATAACGTCGAAGCACTCGCCAGTATCTCCAACTCGGCCGCGGATGCGGCCCTGGCCTTGGATTCCCCAACGACCTGTGCCGTCGGCATCGTCCAGCGCTTCGCCTGAAACGCCGGTATTGCGCTGCGTATCGCCTTTACCGCGCGTTCGTGCTAAACCCACTAGTACGCAAGAATCGGGAGGGGCGATCATGCGAAAGCAGCACGGGAAAATTCCACGCCGGCTGGCGTTGACATTAGCGTTCGCGATTGGCGTCGGCGGCACGGCATCGGCGGCGGAATACACCTTCCGCATCGAGCCGGCGTATCCGGCCGACCGCGTCGCCGAGATCTATGCGCCGCTGATGACTTACCTGAACAAGGCAACCGGCCAGCATTTCACCCTGGTAACGGCGCGCAATTACCATTTCTACTGGCGCGACATCCAGAATTCGGCCAAGACCGATTTCGCCTTCGATGAGGCGCATATCGCCGACTACCGCATCGAGAAGCGGCATTTCGAGCCGCTGGTGCACACGGCCGAGCCAACCAGTTACACCCTGGTGTCGAACATCGACCTCGGCAACAAGGGCCTGCAAGGTCTGGTCGGCCACACCATCGTCACGATGGGAGCACCGAGCCTGGGCTACTCCATGCTGCTCGAGTTCTACCCGAATCCCATCCTGCAACCGGATATCGCCACTACCGCCACCTCTTGGCGCGACGCCACCGACCGCGTCTTCGGTGGCGAAGCCGATGCGGCGATGATTCCGACCTGGCTCAAGGATCAATATCCCAACCTTACGCCGGTCAAGACTTCGCGCGACTTCCCGGGACAATGCATCACCGCCTCGCCCGACGTGCCCGCGGATCTGCGCGAGAAGGTCAAGGACGCCCTGCTCAAGCTCGACACCGATGCGGATGCGGCGAAGCTCCTGTTCGAACTGGGGGTGACCAAGTTCGTACCGGCCACGGCCAAGGAATACGCCGGCGACGAGCAGATCCTGAAGAATTTCATCGGTTACAAATGACCCATATGCAGCGTTTTCCACATTGCATCGAATGTAATTTTTGAGTCATTTGATGACTTGTGCACAATTACGCGAACGATGAAATCTTAACATTTGCCATTCTGGATTCGTTCAGGAAACGGACCGAAATAGAGTGACAACTCGATTCGATATGCGATAATGCGCGCCGCCATCCGCAGCGGATGGCGAGAATTCATGCAATTCTTCCGCACGCGCGGCCAACGCTACGGCCGCAGCGGAAATGCACAACGGGCGCCACCTCGCGGCGGCGCCACTGCTTAAGGCCCACGGGACGTGCGCCGAAGCGGGGATCGAAACGATCCCTTGTATATCTACCCGGCCTTGCGCGAAATGCCTGCCGGAAACAATCACCGCGGTGCTGACAACGCCGCAGGCAACATCCACAGGGCTGGCGCGCGCCTGCGCGACGCCTGTGTGCGGATGTCGCATGTATTCGTTTGTACGGAGCAATCCGCAATGAAACTAGCCTGGATCCTGTGGTTGGCATCGGCATTCAACAATGCCGCGAGCGATCGTGCCTGCCTGGCCGCAACGGTTTACCTGGAAGCGCGCGGCGAGCCGGTCACCGGCCAATTGGCTGTGGCCGAAGTCGGCCTGCGCCGCCGCGACGGCGGCCAGTGGGGGAACTCGCTGTGCAAGGTGCTGCGCGCGCGCGGGCAATTCGCGCTGTCCACGACCAGCAAGAACTATGTCTTCGACGACGCCGACGCCTGGCAGCAGGCCTGGCTCGTTGCCGGATTTGCACTGGACCTGTGGAAACTACCGGCGGACTGGCGTCCTTCGATCGTGCCGAACGCCGATCACTTCTATGCCGCGGACGGCGTGGCCATGCCGCCGGGTTGGGCCAAAGGCCCGCCGCTGGCGGTTATCGGGGATCACCGCTTCTACCACGCCGATTGAAAACCTGCTGCGCTCGATCTTCGAGAGCAGCAGGTTATACCCAGGTTTTCAGCGGCGCGGCATGAATTCCAGGCGCTGGCCGTTGATGATCACGCGGTCGCCCGGACGAAAACCCGGATTGTCGTACTGGGTCACGCGCGCCATGCGGCCATCGTCCAGTTCCACCGAAAACCGCCAAGCGTAACCTGAGCGCAGGTTAGCGTCGTTTTGCTCGATCGCGTTGCCTGCCACGGCACCGCCGACGACACCGGCCGCGGTCGCCGCGGCACGTCCGCCGCCACGCCCGAATTGGTTGCCGATCAGGCCGCCGATGATGGCGCCGATCACCGCACCGCCGCCGCTGCTCTGCTGGCGGATTTCCACCTGGTCGATATCACGCACCGTGCCGCAGGTATGGCAATAGCGCGGACCCGATTGATTGCCGCCCTCGTGGTAAACCACGCGTTCGCGCGGCGGCGGCGCCACGCAGGCGCTCAGTCCGAAAACGATAGTACTCAGCAAAATCGCGGTAAAGGCTGGTTTGCGCATGGTCGTCTCCTCGTTGTAAGTCCGTATCAACGCATGCAGGCGCGAACGGTTGTCGCCAGTTTCCAATGCCTCATGTGAACCGTTGCGAAACCGGTCGCCCGGATGGCATTCTCGTCCCATTGCCCATTCCGGAACCTTCGCGGCATGCTCGATCTGATCGACAGCCACTCACACCTGGATGCTGCTGAATTCGACGTTGATCGCGCCGTCGTATTGCGACGCGCGCGTAGCGCAGGTGTCAGCCGCCAGATTGTCCCCGCAGTGGCTTTCGACACCTTCCCTGCCCTGCGCACCCTGTGCACTGCCGAGCGCGGACTTTATCCCGCCTACGGCTTGCATCCGATGTATCTGGCGGCGCACAAGCCGGGACATCTGCAGGAACTGGCGCATTGGATCGAGCACGAACGACCCGTTGCGGTCGGCGAATGCGGACTGGATTTCTTCGTTCCGGACCTCGATGCCCAAACGCAACGGCTGTACTTTCGCCGCCAACTCGAAATCGCGCGGGATTTTTCGTTGCCCGTAATCGTGCATGCGCGCCGCGCACTCGACGAGGT
>JAICYA010000241.1 GCA_025934455.1 Rudaea sp. | reverse complement strand
TCCACCGACTCGACCTGGTCGCCGGCTTGGCGCAGGTCGCGCAATGTGCCGAGCAAAGGCAGGTGCGCACCGACCGTGCCGGAGTCGCGCAGCAAGGTGCCGCCCGCCGTCTGGGCCGCGGCGATGGCATCGCGTAGCGGCCGCTCCGCCGACGGCCCGAATTTGTTCGGCGTGACGATGTCGATGCCCGCACCGAGCCAGCGTGGGTACTGCGCGGCGACCTGTGCGCTGGCCGTGCAATCGACGATAACCACGGGGCGCGGCAGGGCGGCGAACGCCGTGGTCAGCAAATCGGCATCCGCCGGCGGTGCCGTCTGCAACCGTTCCACGGCGCCGTTCGGATCCAGTCCCGCCGGCACCAGCAGATGCGTGCGCGAATTGGCCACCGCCACGAGCCGCAAGCGACTCACCGCACCGTGCGCGGCGATCAACGCCAGCACCTGTCGGCCGACCCGGCCGCTGGCGCCGATCAGGGCAACACCGATTTCCGTCGCGCGGGGCATTTCCGCTCCTTCTTTTTGTTTGGCCATTTAGACGTCCATATGAGAACATATCCGCGGCAACTTCGTCAACAGCGTGGCGTTGCGGCGCAACGAGCTTGCGCCCACTGCGCCCATCGGCGACCATGAGGAACCGTCCCGGAGCGTCCGATGCACACGATTGCCTTCATCCAGGACCTGGCCGTGATCATGCTCGCCGCGGGCATCGTCACCGTGCTGTTCCACCTGCTGCGCCAGCCGGTCGTACTCGGTTACATCGCTGCGGGCGTGCTGATCGGCCCGCACACGCCGCCGTACACGCTGGTCACCGACGAACAAAGCATCAGCACGGTCGCCGAGCTCGGCTTGATCTTCCTGCTGTTCGCGCTGGGCCTGGAATTCTCGCTGCGCCATTTGCGCCGGGTCGGCGCCACCGCCGTGGTCGCTGCGCTCGCCGGCATCGTCACCATGTTGTGGCTCGGCTACGAACTGGGTCTGGCCTTCGGCTGGAGCAACATGGACGCGCTGTTCCTCGGCGCGATGCTGTCGATCTCCTCGACCACCATCACGATCAAGGCGATCGACGAACTGGGCCTGAAGCAGCAGGCGTTCGCGCACATCGTCTTCGGCATCCTGATCGTCGAGGACGTGCTTGCCATCGCCATGATCGCGCTGCTGTCCGGCGTCGCCGCGACGGGCACCGTGGTACCGGGCGAGGTACTCGCCACGCTCGGCGGCCTGACCGTGTTCCTCGTCGCCTCGCTCGTGATCGGCATTCTGGCCGTGCCGCGCCTGCTCGATTACGTGGCCCGTTTCCGCCGCGACGAAATGCTGCTGATCGGCGTGCTCGGCCTGCTGTTCGGCTTCTGCCTGCTGGTGACCTGGCTCGGTTACAGCGTGGCACTCGGCGCGTTCGTGATCGGCGTGATCGTCGCCGAGGCGCGCAGCCTGGCGCGCATCGAACGCCTGATCGCGCCGCTGCGCGACATGTTCAGTGCGGTCTTCTTCGTCGCCGTGGGACTGCAGCTCGATCCGCAGGCGTTGGTCAACTACGCCGGACCGATCGCGGCGATCACCGCCGTCGTGGTCGTCGGCAAGATCGTGGCGCGCTGCGCCGGCGCGTTCGCCGCCGGCCAGAGCGGCCGCGTGTCGCTGCGCGTCGGCATGAGCCTGGCCCAGATCGGCGAATTCTCGTTCATCATCGCCGCGCTCGGCGCTTCGCTGAAGGTGACGAGCGGCTTCCTGTATCCGGTCGCCGTGGCGGTGTCCGCGATCACCACCTTGTTCACGCCGTACCTGATCCGCGCTTCCGACCCGCTGGCGCGGCGCCTGCACATCGCCATGCCCTACCCGTTGCGCCGCATATTCCATTTGTATACGCAATGGCTGCAAGGCCTGCGCCTGCAGGGCGACCGCGCGGTCATCGCCGCGATGGTGCGGCGCATCCTGCTGCAGACTTTCGTGAACCTGTGCCTGGTCGCGGCGATCTTCGCCGGCATCGCCTGGCTCGCGCGCGCGCGCGCCGCCGACATCGCTACGCTGCTGCCGCATCGACCGCTGGCAAACGCACTGCTGTGGGGCGCGGCGCTGCTGCTCTCGCTGCCGTTCCTGATCGCCGCCTACCGCAAGCTCAAGGCGTTGGCCATGCTGCTCGCGGAAATGGGCGTGCATGCCGGACGCCACACCGAGCGCGCGCGGCGCGTCGTTGCCGAAGTACTGCCCGCCGTTTCAATCGCCGCGATGCTGCTGCTGGTTGGCGCGTTGTCGTCGAGCATCCTGCCGCCGGCGGAATTGCTGGTCGCGGTGCTGGCGATGGCCGCGCTGGTCCTGATCCTGCTGCGGCAGATTTTGGTCAAGCTGCATTCGCGCCTGCAGATCGCGTTGATCGAGACGTTCCAATCCGACAAAAACGAGCACTGACCTTCGGCGCACGTGGCAACTGCGGCGCATCCATCCGGACACGCCGCAGCACACCGCCATATCGACAACCATCAGTTCATGGTCACGCGCGTAGCGTTGACTACACCTTTCACGCCACCGAGCACAGTTGTTCCATCCGGTGCGTATTGGGTGAGCGAGAACGCACCGCTGAAACTGTTTCCGGTAATGTCGACTTTCACCTGTTCCTGGATGTTGGTCGGCCCGACGAACACTGTCGGTTTGCCGGTGTCCGGATCGAAATCCCACGACAACGCCCAGTGGTTGAGGCTGTAGTTCGACCAGTTCTGCTGTTCCCACACGCCCTCGCAAAAGCTGCCGGTCGCCGGCGGCCTGCCGGAATTCATGAGCTCGGTGCCATCCTCATGCCAGATCTGGAATCCGGCATCAATGGGCGTGCCGTCCGGCGGCCCGTTCGTGCCGTTGCCTTGCGCCGTGAAGGCGAACCTCCACATGCCGACGATCGGCCGGAGCAGGCCGACTCCGGCGAAACTCGCCGCCTTCGGTCCGCTCGCGGCCGGTACCGCGCCTGCCGCCATCGCGGCGATTTCGGCACTCGGCAGGGCCGGTGCCGCCCACGCCGTATTGGAAGTTCCCTTCAAGCTCGGCGCCGAACAGGCGTTGGCCCGCGTTGCCAGTCCTGCCTGCAGCAGGCACGCCGATATCGCAAGTGCAATCGCCAATTTTCTCGTATTCATTTCGCATCTCCCGAATTGCCGCATTGGATTGTGCAAACGCAGGCGACGGGTTTCGTCCGCTCGGATGCGTTCGCCCCATGACAGGAGATCTTTCCTGTCTGTCGAATGATTTCGGGAATGGCGCGTGCGAATTACGTGGGCACGCGCCCGCGAACCTGCGGGTCGCAAGTGGAAACGATGCGGAATCGGCAAGGCCCGCGCACGGGCCCGCCAGCGGCGCGGTTACTTCGCGTTGACGAACGCGAGGGTCATGTCCAGCATGCGGTTGGAGAAACCCCACTCGTTGTCGTACCAGCTCAGCACTTTCACGAGCGTTCCTTCCATCACGCGCGTCTGCGTCGAATCGTAGATCGACGACAGTGGATTGTGGTTGAAGTCCACCGACACCAGCGGCTTGGTGTTGACGCCAAGGATGCCCTTGAGCTTGCCTTCGCTCGCTTCCTTCACCGCGGCATCGATTTCTTCCTTGCTCGTCGCGCGTTTGGCGACGAAGGAGAGGTCGACCACCGACACGTTGATCGTCGGCACGCGCATGGCGAAGCCGTCGAGCTTGCCGTTCAATTCCGGCAACACCAGGCCGACCGCGGCGGCGGCGCCGGTCTTGGTCGGGATTTGCGACATCGTCGCGCTGCGCGCGCGGCGCAGGTCCTTGTGGTAGACGTCGGTCAGCACCTGGTCGTTCGTGTAGGCGTGGATCGTGGTCATGAGGCCATGCACGATGCCGATCTTCTCGTGCAGCACCTTGGCCAGTGGGGCAAGGCAGTTCGTCGTGCACGAGGCATTGGAGATGACCGTGTGTGCCGCCTTGAG
>JAICYA010000259.1 GCA_025934455.1 Rudaea sp. | reverse complement strand
GCGGGTCGTCGTCGACATTATCGACGGCAAGCGCGCGGCGAAGCCCGAAGTCATCCTGGATGTCGCGAGCGCATTGCTGTACGTCGATGCCTCGCTGGACGAACACATCGAGCACCTTGGCGCCGAGGCGCAGACCGACGACGCCCTGCCCGCAAGCGAGGCGCGCAAGATCATGCGCGCGCTGATGCGCGAAGCCGGCGCGAACCTGGGCAAGGTCAAGGACGCAATGACCGCGTTCATCGAATCCTCGTGGTCGCACGCGCAGTTGGCGAACGTGCCGAAATTGCTGGCCGAAGTGGGTGGCGCCCTGCGCATCCTCAACCTCGAGCGCCCCGCGGGTCTCGTTGAAGGCATCGATTGCTACGTCGGCAACGAGTTGATCGTCGACCACAAGGTGCCGACGGTGGACGAGATGAACCAGTTGGCCGATGCGCTGGCCGGGGTCGAGTACTACCTCGAGATCGGACACGATGCAAACGCCAGCGACAGCCGCGTGCTGGATACCGCGCAGCACAGCCTGAGATTGCTGCATTACTGGCCCGTGCCCGCGCGGCGCGAGCCCGCGCAGCCGGTCGAAGCCACCGAGTTGCCGCCCGTCACCGCGCCCGCACAACCTGCGGCTGCGGCGACCGAACCCGCTGCGCCGGCGGAGGTCGCGAGCGGGATGGCACCGGCCGAGCCGGCCGCGGTCGAACCGAAACCCGCCGCCCGGGTGGTGCCCGGCGTCGGCCCTGGCAAGTGGGTGGAAGTCGAGGTCGAGGCGCTGGAGCCGGTCAGCGGCGAGGGCGCACCGGTCGACACGTCGTTCCAGGCCGCGGCCGGCATCGACGAGGAAATCCGCGAGGTCTTCGTCGAGGAAGTCGGCGAAGAAATTGCCAACATCAATGTGAACCTGCCGGGCTGGAGAGCGAATCCGGGCGATCTCGACACGCTGAAGAACGTGCGCCGCTCGTTCCACACGCTCAAGGGTTCCGGGCGGCTGGTGGGCGCGCTGGCGCTCGGCGAGTTCAGCTGGAAGATCGAGAACATGCTGAACCGTGTGCTCGACCAGACCATCCAGCCGGACGCCAATGTGTAGGCGCTGGTGGATGTCGCGGTCGCGACGCTGCCGAAGTTGCACGCCGCGCTGCAGGGCGAAAGCGTAACGCTGGATCCGCCGCTCGACGCGATCATGCAGACCGCCGACAAGCTGGTGGCGGGCACGCCCGCACGCGTCGAAGACCTGGCCCAGGGCTACCGCAAGGTCATCCGCAAGGAAATGCAGTGGGTGCCGATGCCGGAAGCGGAACCGTCCGCTGCGGTCGAACCGGCGGCTGCCACGCCGTTCGAACCCGTCATCACGTCGCCCGAGTCGGGGTTGCCAATCATCGACCCGATCCTGCTTGATGTGCTGCGCACCGAGGTCGGCCAGCATCTCGAAACCATGCGCGACTACCTGGCGCGCGACAACGAATTTGCCGCGGCGGTCGACGACGAGCTGGTGCGTTCCGTGCACACGTTGCACGGCGCCATCGCGATGGTTGGCATCGACTCGCTGACCGGGATGCTGGCGCCGATGGAAACCTGGATCCGGCGCGTGCGCAGCGCCGATGCGGCGCTTGATCGCGAGGGCTGCGACGCCGTGCGCGACGCAACCGCGATGACCGAACACGTCATGGCGCAGTTCGATGCACCGGTGCCCGATGTGCCCGATACGACCGCCCTGACCGAACGCCTGGAGGCCTTGCGTGATCGCTGGCCCGAGGCTGCCCCGCTGGGCGCGCCGCGCCATCCGGTCGAACCGCTGCCGCCAACCGAGACGGAAGCATTGCCGGTGGATCTTGCGGCCGACGCCGAGGTGACGGCGATGGGACTGGAGTCGGCCTCCATGTTGCCGACCGAGGACGACGAGCAGGCACTGGCCGCGCGCGAAACCGCCGAGCGTGTCGCGGCCGAGCAGGCCGAGCAGGAACGCGTTGCCGCGGAACAAGCCGAACAGACGCGCATCGCCGCCGAACAGGCCGAGCGCGAGCGTCTTGCGGCCGAACAAGCGGAGCAGGAACGCGTTGCCGCGGAGCAGGCCGAGCAGGCACGCCTCGCCGCCGAGCAAGCCGAGCGCAAACGTCTTGTGGCCGAACGTGCGGAGCAGGAACGTCTTGCCGCCGAGCGCGCGGAACAGGAACGTATCGCCGCGGAGCAGGCCGAGCAGGCACGTCTTGCGGCCGAACATGCGGAACAGGAACGCCTTGCGGCCGAACAAGCCGAGCAGGCACGCGTCGCCGCCGAACGCGCGGAGCAGGAACGCCTTGCAGCCGAACAAGCCGAGCGGGATCGCATTGCCGCGGAACAGGCGGAGCAGGCGCGCATTGCCGCTGCGCGCGAAGCGGCGGAAAAGACGCTGGCCGCCACCGCGTTGCCGCCGTTCCCGGACGATCCGCAACCCGATGGGGCGCTCGATCTTCCGGGACTCGATCCGGAGTTGGTGGGGCTGTTTACCGAAGAAGGTGGCGAGTTGCTGGACGCCAGCGATGGCCTGCTGGCGACCCTGCGTGGCGCGCCCGGGGACATCGAGTCCGTGCATGGCCTGCAGCGCAACCTGCACACCATCAAGGGTGGCGCGCGCGTGGTGGGTCTCGGGCAGGTCGGCGACCTCGCGCACGCGATGGAAACCCTGCTGGAGAAAATTGGCGAGCACAAGCGTCCCCTTGAACCGGTTGAGGTGGATTCGCTCGAGCGCGGGTTCGATCGTTTGCACGACATGGTCGAGCGCATCGGGCAGGGGCGCGGCATCGCAGCCCCGGTCAATGCGATCGAACGCTTCAATGCGCTCGCCGAAGGCCGCCCTGCGGGTGGCGAGGTTGCCGCACCGGCCATGGTCGAGCCGGTGGCGCCCGTCGCGCCGGCGCCGCGCGCGCCTGCACCGGCGCCACGCGTCGCGCCCAGGCAGGTCGAAGCCGAGGTGCATGCGCCGGTCGAGATGATCCGCGTGCGTTCCGATTTGCTGGATTCGCTGGTCAACGCGGCTGGCGAAGCGTCGATCTATCGCGCCCGCCTCGAACAGCAGATCGGCAACTTTCGCTTCAACCTGGTCGAACTCAACCAGACGGTGGCGCGTTTGCGCGAGCAGTTGCGCAAGCTCGAAATCGAAACCGAAACCCAGATCCTGTCGCGTTACCAGCGTGAAAACGAAGCCGCCGAAGGCGCCACCTTCGACCCGCTTGAACTCGACCGTTTTTCGAACCTGCAGCAATACTCGCGCGCGCTGGCAGAGTCGGTATCCGACTTGGCGTCCCTGCAGGACATCCTGGACGACCAGACCCGCCAGTCCGAGACCTTGTTGCTGCAACAGTCGCGGGTGAACTCGGACTTGCAGGACGGTTTGATGCGCACGCGCATGGTGCCGTTCGAGTCGCTGGTGCCAAACCTGCGGCGCACCCTGCGCGGCGCGGCCGACGAACTTGGCAAACGCGCGCAGCTGAAGGTGGTTGGTGCGCAGGGCGAGATGGATCGCAGCGTGCTCGAGCGCATGAAGGCGCCGTTTGAGCACATGCTGCGCAACGCACTGACGCACGGGATCGAGGATCCAGCCGAACGCATTGCGCACGGCAAGCCGGCCGAGGGCACCGTCGTCATCCAGGTCGGGCGCCAGGGTACGGAAGTGCTGGTACGCGTGTC
>JAICYA010000371.1 GCA_025934455.1 Rudaea sp. | reverse complement strand
GTTGACCATGGTCAACACCGCACAGCGCGACTATGTGGAAAAGTATATAAAAGCCAATCTGCCGCAATTCCGCGACGTTGCCGTGCTGTCCGCCGCCGCACCGTTCAAGGCCGGTTTCGGCGGACCGAATGACTACACCGACGTACCAGCCGGGCCGCTCGCGATCAACAACGCGGCCGACCTCTACCTGTATCCGAACACCTTGACCGCGGTGAAGATAACCGGCGCCGGGGTGAAAGCGTGGCTGGAGAAATCCGCGCAGTGGTTCAACCGCATCGACCCGCACGATGCGAAGCCGCAGGAACTCATCAACCGGCGCTATCCGACCTACAACTTCGACGTGTTGCAAGCCGATTCCAGCGGTGGCGGCCTGACCTACGCCATCGACGTGACCAAAGCCGTCGGCGAGCGCATCGTGGATTTGCGCTATCGCGGCCAGCCGTTGAAATCCGATGAGGCCTTCATCGTGGTGACCAACAACTACCGTGCCAGCGGCGGCGGTGGATTCCCCGGACTCGACGGCAGCAATGTCGTTTTGTTCGCTCCCGATGCGAACCGCGATGTGCTGATCGACTACGTGCGCGCGGCGCGAGAGATCACGCGCAAGGGCTTCGGCGCCATGCGCAACTGGCATTTCGCGAAAGTGAAAACTGCCGGCCCAGTGATCTTCACCTCCGCCGCCGGCAAGCTCGACCTCGCGCGCGACGACGGCATAGCCAACGTCGCGCTGGTCAAGGACAACGGCGACGGCACGGCGGTTTACGCCATCGACCTGACCCGGTAGCCCATATTACTTCACATGCACCGTGATCCGCTGCGACACCAGCGGCGGATCGAACTGCACATGCCGGTAATCGGCGAAATCCAGTTGCAGGGTGTGGTCACCGGGCGACAGATGAATCGTGTCCTCGGTCTGGCCCTTGCCGTAGTGCTTGTGGTTCGCGTCGGCGGGAATCGGCGCGTCCAGCGGCGGCAGTTCCTTGACGTCGATGAGCAGGTGATGGTGGCCAGTGCCAGGCGACGCGTCGGTGGCCGGCGCGACCTTGATGTCGCTGACGCCAAACACGACGTGGACGTCCTGCCCGACTGTCGCGCCGTTGCGCGGCGATTCGATGAATACACGCGCACCATGCGGCGGCGCGGGATTGGCCAACGGCGTCGACTTGGGCGCGTCCTTGGCGACGGCAGACGCGCAGATCAAAACCAGGGCGGCGACAAGAACGGTACGCATGGCGCTTCTCCGTGGGTTGGGATTACGCGATGATACGCCGATGAATCGGCAGCGGCTTGCATCGCTTTCATTTGCCCACACCTTGCGACGATGACCAAAACTCCAGCCCAGGCCTCCGCCAGCATTCCCTCGACCCTGCGGCGGCTCGCGCCCTACCTGCGCGAACATGGCTGGCGCATCGTCATCTCGCTCGCCCTGCTGATCGTCGCCAAGATCGCCACCATCGGCGTGCCGCTGTCGCTCAAGGCCATCGTCGATCACCTGGATCCACGCATTGCCCTGCTCACGGTGCCCATCGCCATGATCGCGGGCTACGGCGCCCTGCGCCTGATCGGCACGCTGTTCGGCCAGTTGCGCGACACGGTGTTCGAGCGCGTCGCGCAACGTGCGATGCGGGCATCGGGGCTGGATGCGTTCCGCCACCTGCATGCGCTGTCGCTGCGCTTTCACCTGGAGCGCCACACCGGCGGCGTCGGCCGCGACGTCTCGCGCGGCACGCGCGGTGTGTACAACCTGCTCGGCTGGGTCGTGTTCAACATCGTGCCGACCGTAGTCGAAATCGGCCTCGTCACCGCCTTGCTGTTGCGCGAACTGGATTGGCGCTATGCCGCCGTCACCCTCGCGACGATGCTTGTGTACATCGCCGCGACGATCTGGATCAGCGAATGGCGCACCGCCGGCGTGCGCGCGATGAACGAGGTGGAGAGCCTGTCCAACGCGCGCGCGGTGGACAGCCTGCTCAATTACGAGACGGTCAAGTATTTCGGCAACGAGGATTTCGAGGCGCGCCGCTACGACGCCGACCTGCACCGTTACGAAGATGCGGCGGTGAAGACGGAAAATTCACTGGCCCTGCTCAACGGCGCGCAGGCACTGGTGATCGCCGCAGGTTTGACGATGCTGATGGCGATGGCCGCGGCGGGCGTGGTCGCGCACAAACTTACCGTCGGCGATCTGGTCCTGGTCAACACGCTGCTGCTGCAACTGTCGATCCCGCTCAACATGCTCGGCTTCACCTACCGCCAGATCAAACAGGGCGCGATCGACATGGAACGCATGTTCGCCCTGCTCGATGCGAATGCCGAAGTGCGCGACGCGGCGGACGCACCGCCGCTGCATGTCGCCGGTGCGCAGGTGCGTTTCGAGCATGTGTCGTTCGCCTACGATCCGCAGCGGCAGATCCTGCACGACGTGGATTTCACCATCGCGCCGGGCAAGACGCTCGCCGTGGTCGGCACCACCGGCGCGGGCAAATCCACGCTGTCGCGTCTGCTGTTCCG
>JAICYA010000029.1 GCA_025934455.1 Rudaea sp. | reverse complement strand
TGGATTGGGTGCAGGCCAATCGCGATTACGTCGCTAAGGCCAGCCATGGCCAGATCGGCTACCTGCACATTCCGGACATGGGGCCCGACGGCGCGCGCGAGTTCATCAAGTGGTTTTTCCCGCAATTGCGCAAGCCCGGGCTCGTCGTCGACGTGCGCGACAACGGCGGCGGCTTCATGTCGCAGACCATGATCGAACGCCTGTCTCGCAAGGTGCTCGCGTACAACTATCTGCGCGGCTCCTCGATCACCGGCACCTACCCGGCGGCGACCTATGTCGGTCATCTCGCGGCGTTGTGCAACGGCACATCGGCATCGGACGGCGACATCTTCAGCTACATGTTCAAGCAGGCCAAGCTCGGTCCGTTGATCGGCACGCGCACCTGGGGCGGCGTGGTCGGCATCACCAGTTGGGGTCCGCTCATCGACGGCGGCTCGGTGAACGTGCCGGAATTCGCCGCGATCGTGAACATGGATGGCCACTACGCGGTCGAGGGCGAGGGCGTCGAGCCCGACATCCTGGTGAACGAGGACGTCGCACAGGAACTGGCCGGCAAGGATCCGCAAATGGACAAGGCGATTGCCGTGCTCGAGCAGCAGATCAAGGACAAACCCGTGAACCTGCCGCCGCAGCCGCCGGGGCTGAACAAGGCGCCGGCGCACATGCAGCCGAAGAACTGAGCAGGGCGCGGGTCGATCAGGCCCGCACGCGCAGCGCATCTGCCGCATCGCGCAGATGAACCGCCAGCGCGTGCGGGTCAGGCGCGCCGGCATGCGGCAACACGCCCAGGCACGGAGCCGGCAGACGCATGCGCAGTGTCGCGAGATTCTCCTCGACGCAATCCATCTGCGGATCGACGCAGTTGCCGATCCAGCCGACGAGATGGCAGCCATCGCCGACGATCGCGCGCGCGGAAAGTTGAGCATGATTGAGGCAACCCAGGCGCAGGCCGACGACGAGGATCACGGGCAAATCCAGCGCGTGCACGAGATCGGCCTGCATCAGCGTATCCGACAGCGGCACCATCCAGCCGCCCACGCCTTCGACCACGACAAAATCATGATTTGTGGACAATGCCGCAAATGCGGCATTGATCGGATCGAGTCGGATATCCATGCCCGAATGTTTCGCCGCCAGATGCGGAGCGATCGCCTCGGGCAGTGCGACCGGATTGACCAGCGCGTAATCCGGCGTGCCGGCGCTGTGCGCGATCAGCAGTTCGGCGTCCTCGTTGCGCAACCCCTGCGGCGTTTGCCGGCAGCCGCTGGCAACGGGTTTCATGCCCACGGCGCGATGTCCGCCTGCATTGAGTGCGGCCAGCAGTGTTGCCGACACCACGGTTTTGCCGATGCCGGTGTCGGTGCCGGCGATGAAGGCGCCTGATCGATTTTGAGCCTGTGCGTTCATGCCGGCAGGATAATTCGCTGCGCCGATATCCGCCACACGCTAGAATGTGCGCATGTTCGCCGCCGCCACCATCCACGCCGACAGCAAGCCCGGGCTTTACGCCGAACTCGCCGAACAGGCGCGCGGCCTGCTGCACGGCGAACGCGACCGCATCGCGAATGCGGCGAATTTCGCCGCGCTGGTCTATCACGCCCTGCCGGACATCAACTGGGCCGGTTTCTATTTCTACGACGGCGCAGAACTCGTGGTCGGCCCATTCCAGGGCCAACCCGCTTGCGTGCGCATCGCGCTCGGCAAGGGCGTGTGCGGCACGGCGGCGGCGACTCGACGCACGCAAGTCGTGCGCGACGTGAACGCGTTTGCCGGGCACATCGCCTGCGATTCGGCCTCGCGCTCGGAAATCGTCGTGCCGCTGTTCGATGGCGACAAACTGGTCGGCGTGTGGGACGTGGATAGTCCGCATGTTGCGCGTTTCGACGACGACGACCGCGCCGGCATGGAAACGCTCGCCGGCATCTTCATGGATGCGCTGCGCGGAGCGCATTGAGATGGCGGCCAAGGACGACAGCAACAAGATTCGCAACGTCGGGCCGAAAGGTGCCGCGTGGCTGCGCCAGGTCGGCGTGCGCACGCAGGACGACCTCGTCAAGCTCGGTCCGGTCGATGCGTTCATGAAGGTCAAGCGCGCCGGCTTCCGGCCCAGCCTGAACCTGCTCTACGCGTTGGCTGGTGCGATCGAAAATCGCCACTGGGCCGAACTGCCCGACGAGCATAAGCGCGCGCTGGTCGCCGCGGCAGAAGCGAACGAAACCGCCAATCCGATCAAGACGCGCTGGCAGAAGCAGGTCGAACGCAGCGAACGCTCCGCCGAACCGCGCGAGGAATCATCCGACGCCGATTCCGGCGAAAGCGGATTCCTGGATGACCCCGATGCGAGCCACGACGCCGCGCACGAGGATTGAGCGTTCGTTTTGCCTGCGCCATCGGACTTTTGCGATGCCCGATGTGAAACCAGATCTGCTTCCTTCGCCCCCGACGGCAGAGCCATCCGTGCCCCTGCCACCCGATGCAGCCACTCCGGAACAGGCCACGCCCATGATCGACGTGCACGCGCCGCATCACACCGTAAACGTGTACGCATGCGTACCGGCTCACCCGCACAACCGGCGTCTGAGCTGCGCGTAGACTTCTTTACGATCAAGCAAATCCATGTGGTTCATGCCATACCCGACCCATTGGCAAGTCTCCGGGAACGCCAGATTCTTGCCTGGATCGACATGCCGACCGAGCGCACTGTCGAGCGGCACGAGTCCATCGCCGAGCAGTTGCTTGATCGACGTACCCTTCTTCTGCGCAATCGACGCGGCGATCGCCGTGCACTTCACGCCGGACGGCAACGCTACGGCGCGGCTTCGCCGCGAACGCGCGAAACGGTCTTTGCCTTGCCAATCCTCATCGAGCAGGCTGCCGTAGCGCAGATCGGTAATGCCGGCGCTGCGCACTTTCCCAAGCCGCGCAAACGCGATCGTATAGGGGCTCGATTCCAGAATCAGATCCACCCAGTTGCCACCGCGTTCGAGCGGAGCGCCGTGGTGCGGTGTGCCGAGAAACACGATCTGGCGCAGATGCCGCAGCCAGTCGTGCCGAGCCAGTACGCCATAGTGGCACGCACTGCGTGTCAGCAGACCGCCCATGCTGTGAGCGACGATCGCCAGCTCATCGATCGGCACCGGCCAGGCGCGCAGCAGCGCTTGGATCTGTTCGGCGAACGCCTGTCCATTCGTGGAAATATGCAGGCCGCTGTTGTAGCGCACGTACACGGGAGAGAATCCCCCATCCGCGGCCAGGGCCGCGGCGTGATCGTGCCCATGGCGTCGCCATTGCAAGTCGTTCATGCACAGGCCGTGCACCATCAACAACACTTTCCCTGTCGCTCCTTTTAGTCCACCGCGCGTCAATTCCAGCGATTTTCCTTCGCGGCGCAACTGCATCGGAATCGCCAGCGGATTCGCACTGGCTTCAAGGTGATCGCCGAGTACCCCATTCAACGCCGACAGCACCGCTTCGCGTTCGCTCGACGAGAGGCCGCCGTCAAGCAACGGCGCCAGCTGGCCGAGCACCCGATCAATGCTGCCGCCAACCAGCCGCGTCACTCCGCGAATCGATTTGTATACGAAGCCAGTGATGCCTCGCGCCGGATGTTGCGTGGGCTTGCCAAGAATCCCCGGCGTACGCAGGATATTTTGGTGCATGATCTCGACAAGGCTGGTCAGACCGAGCGTTGCATCGATCGCCAGACGGCTGTACCCGCGCATATCGGAAATGCGTACGTGTTTTGCTTTCCTGGTCATGCCGGCACTTGGCTGCTCTGTCCCGCCGTGCTTCGATCGTGGACAGATGGAGGTGCCGGAGAACCCGTAACCATAGCGACCGCGCTCATCACAGCCGCGCGACGCGAAAACTGCGGCCCTTGATCTTGCCGGCACGCAGCCGGTTCAGTGCCTTGTCGGTCAGCGCGCGCCGGATCGCGACGTAGGAGCGTGTGGCGAAAACGTCGATCTTGCCAATCGCGTCGGCCGGCAACCCGGCATCACCGGTCAGGGCGCCGAGGATGTCGCCAGGACGCATTTTGTCGCTGCGGCCACCGTCGATGCGCAGCGTCGACATCGCGGCGGGCAGTCCATCATGTTTGCTGCCAGCAAGGGAGGGAAGCTTTTCCCAGCACAGCGTCACGCCCAGGTGCTTTTCCAGCGCGATGGCGCGCGGCATTTCGCGCGGCGTGGCCAGGCTGATCGCCACGCCGGTGTGACCGGCGCGTGCGGTGCGGCCGATGCGATGCAAGTAGATGTCGGGATCGCCGGGTAGTTCGTAGTTGATCACCGCGGCGAGCTCCTTGATGTCGAGGCCGCGTGCGGCCACGTCGCTCGCCACCAGCACGCTGCAGCTGCGGTTGGCGAAGCGGATCAGCACTTCGTCGCGGTCGCGCTGATCGATGTCGCCGTGCAGTGCGAGTGCGGAAATGCCGAAGCCTGCAAGCGCCTCGACCAGTGTTTCGGTGTCGCGGCGCGTGTTGCAGAACACCACGCTGGATTCGGGGCGGCGCTGCAGCAGTAATGCGGCGAGCGCGGCGGGCTTGCCCTCGAATTCGGTCTCGAAGAACAACTGTTCGATCGCAGGTTGCTTGTCTTCGGTCGCAATCGTGATCTCGACCGGATCGCGCAGTGTGCTGCGCGCCATCGCGCGGATCGGCTCCGGAAAAGTCGCCGAAAACAGCAGGCTTTGCCGCGACGGCGGAGTCTTGCCGACGATTTCGCGAATGGCCTCCTCGAAGCCCATGTCGAGCATGCGGTCGGCTTCGTCGAGCACCAGCGTGCGCAGCTTGCCCAGGCTCAACGCGTTTTTTCTCAACATCTCCTGGATACGGCCCGGTGTACCGACCACGACGTGCGAATCCTTGCGCAACGAGGCCAGTTGCGGACCGAGCGCAATGCCGCCGGTGAGAATCAGCACCTTGAGGTTGGGAATGCCGATCGCGAGACGGCGGATTTCCTTGGCGACCTGATCGGCAAGCTCGCGCGTCGGACACAGCACCAATGCCTGAGGCTTGATCAAGGCGGGATCGAGCCGGTTGAGCAGTCCGAGGCCGAACGCAACCGTCTTGCCGCTGCCGGTGGGGGCCTGCACGATCGCGTCGCGTCCGGCCAGCACAGGCGGCAGGCCTTCCTGCTGGACCGGGGTCATTTGCGTGTAGCCGAGCGCGTCGATCGCTTGCAGCAGGCTGGCAGACAGCGGGAGGGAGGAGAAGTGGCCCATGCCGAATGATCGCATGAATGCCACGCGCGTCGCGTCCGAAAGGCGGCCAAAATTGCAAAAGGCACCTCTCCATTAATTCGATCGACGAAGAGGAACTACGACGTTTCGGATCCGAAAAGCGGCCGCTCGCGACTGGCGGCAGCGGGTCGTGATCCATCTCACAGGATCACATGCCCGGCAGACTCACGGATTCTTCTTGGAATTGCAGATGCCATTGCCCTTGTCAAAAACGATGCGCCACGTATCCGGCGCTTCCAGCCGCCAGATCGAGGTAAACGTGGCGATGAGGGCACCGTTGCTGTCGCGCACCGGACCCGTGCTCAGAGCGAGCGTGCCCGACGGCAAGACCACGACTTTCTCGGGTTCCCACGAAAAGGGCGCCTCGGGCTTTTCGTAGAGCGGCTTCCACTGGCTCGCCACATTGGCCTTGCCAGTGGTGGGTTGCTGGCCGGAAAAGAAGACTGCTTCGGGTGACAAGAATTCTTGAAACGCCGCGAAGTTTCGATCCGTCATGGTTTTCGCAAAAGCGCGTTCGGTCGCCATCACCTGCTGGCGCAAATCAGTAGCCGTCGATCGCGGGGGTATCTGGCTACAAGCGGGCAGGAGCATGCAAACGAAGAGAAGTGCATTTACGCAGCGCATAACGTCGGTGTCCTGTGTAAGGCCGAATCGATCGCAAGTTTGTCGAGTACACAGCAAGCTACGCTCACCTCACCACGGCATAATCCCGCGCATCTTCGCGCCACTTCGGCGTGCGCCGGATTTCCGGCAACACGTCTTCAGCTGCGTTCACGAGCGACCACATCGCTGCGTGCTCGGGGTTCATGAAGCGCTCGACAATCACCTTGTTCATGAACGCTTGCAGCGGCGTGTAGAAATCGCGGGTGTTGAGCAGGACGATCGGATTGAAGTAAAGGCCCAGGCGCTTGAGCGTGACCGCCTCGAACAATTCCTCCAGCGTGCCGCAGCCGCCGGGCAGGGCGACGACCGCATCCGAGCCGGTGAGCAGGCGATGCTTGCGCTCGCGCATGTCCTCGACCACTTCGAGGTTCTCGATGCCTGGATGCTGCCATTCCACCTCACGCATGAAGCGCGGAATGATGCCGATCACCTTGCCGTGCCTGGCGAGCGCGCCATTGGCCAGCGAGCCCATGAGGCCCACCGCGCCGCCGCCATAGACGATGGTGCAGCCAGCCTCGGCCAGGCATTCGCCCAGGCGCGTGGCCGCGGCGTGGTAGGCCGCGTCGCACATCTGGCTGGAAGCGCAGTAGACGCAAATTCGCATGTCGGGCTCCGGAAACCGGATACAGATTAACAAGTTTCCAACGAACCCTTTGCTAGTTTCACGCCTCGCTGTCTGCCGGGGGCGGACTGTCCGGAGTTTCGCGCATGCGCAGACGGGGTTGTACATTGCTGGCCACGGCATTCGTCGTGCTGGCCGGCAACGCCTCGGCCGCGCTGCCGGCTCCGGGGGAAGCGTGCACGGCGCAGGCGCTGCAGACGATGCTCGCGCCATCCGTGCTCGATGATTTGTCCGCGCCGGATTGGCTGCCGCAAGCGCGCACGCCACCCAACAACCCGGCGCCTGCCAGCGACGCCGATCCGCGCCACCTGCTCGTCGATTTCGCGATGACCTTGCGCGATATCCGCTATCGCCGCGGCGGCCGCAGTCCGCAACACGGTTTCGATTGCAGCGGTTTCGTGCATTACGTCTTCGCCCAGGTGCTGGGCGTGGAACTGCCGGAAAACTCCGCGGCGCAATACCGCGACGGCCAGAAAATCGACCGCGACGACATGCAGGCCGGCGACCTGGTGTTCTTCCGCACCCGCGGCAAGCGTATTTCGCACGTCGGCATTTACCTTGGCGGCGGTCGCTTCATCCATTCGCCCACGACCGGCGAGCGCGTGCGCGTGGACCACATGAGCGAGAAATACTGGTCGCGCCGATTTGCGGGTGCACGCCGGCCGGATGCCTTGATCTGACGCGCTGCGTCACGGGAACCGACTTTCGCTGCCGAGGCCCCGGGTTTGCGGGCGATGCAGGCGGTTTACAGGTTGGCATGCGCCTTGCTTTTGTCAGGCAACACATCACAGGTTGTCTGAAGTGTTCGTCACCGCCCCCCTTGTTTCCGATGCCACGCCGCTCGCGCGCACCCCGTGCCACGGCTCTGGCCGCATCGTCTGGCAGCAGCGCTACGAAGGCATTGCCCGCGTCGCCTATCGCGGCGGCAAGGCCATCGCCGGCGTGTCCGGGCCGTGGTCGGACCGCTACGTGCTGATCTGGTGGGACGAGCTTCCGGCGAGGTCCAATCCGCTCGAGCTGTTCGAAACCGCCGAAGCGGCAATGCTCGCCGTGGAAAAGCGCATGGGTCAGGCAATGCCGGAAATCGCCGTCCCGAGCGAATCTCGCCGTGAACCGGGACGCAGTTGGTGGACCGGTCTTTGGGCAAAGCGCAGCGATCGGCAGACAGTGCGGTCGCGGCGTTGCCATTGCGACGCCGAGATCGACTTGAGCGGTTTGAATTTCAGCGCTTCGCGCTAAGGCGACGTTACTCCACGGTTACGCTTTTGGCGAGATTCCGCGGCTGGTCCACATCGGTGCCACGTTGCACGGCGACGTGGTAGGCGAGCAGTTGCAGCGGGATCGTGAACACGATCGGCGCGATCAATTCGCCGCAGGGCGGCAGCGCGAGCAGATGGCCGTTGTCCTGGTGCATGTTGCGCGCCACGTCGGCGTCGGCGAGCACGTAAAGTTCGCCGCCGCGCGCACGCACTTCCTCCAGGTTGGATTTCAGTTTTTCCAACAGGTGATCGTTCGGCGCGACCGCGATCACGGGCATGTTTTCGTCGACGAGGGCGAGCGGGCCGTGCTTGAGCTCGCCCGCCGGATACGCCTCGGCGTGAATGTAGGAGATTTCCTTGAGCTTGAGCGCGCCTTCCATTGCGATCGGGAATTGCGTGCCGCGGCCGAGGAACAGGGTGTGATCCTTGGCGACGAAACGCTCCGCCATCGCCTTGATGCGTTCATCGAGCGCGAGCGCATCGCGTACCGCGCCAGGCAAAGTTTCCAGCTGCTGCACGAGCGCAGCGTAGCGCACGGCGTCGAGTCCGTGATGGCGCCCGAGTTCCAGCGCGAACAGCGCGAGCGCGGCCAGTTGCGTGGTGAACGCCTTGGTCGAAGCGACGCCGATCTCCGGACCGGCGCGTGTCATCAGCGTGAGCGCCGATTCGCGCACGATCGAGGATTCGGGCACATTGCAGACGGCGAGCGTCGCCAGGTAATTCTTCAATTTCGCCTGTTTCAGGGCCGCCAGCGTGTCTGCGGTTTCGCCGGATTGGCTGATCGTGACAAATAGCGTGTCGGCGGGAACAACCGCGTCGCGGTAGCGGTATTCGGAAGCGATTTCGACATTGCACGGCACGCCAGCGAGCGACTCGATCCAGTAGCGCGCGACAAGCGCGGCGTGGTAACTCGAACCGCAGGCGATCAGGTGCACATTGCGCGTGCGCGTGAGCAGCTCGCGCGCGCCGACGCCGAAGATCTCGGTGAGGATATGACCAGCGCTGATGCGGCCTTCGAGCGTGTCCGCCAGTGCCTGCGGCTGCTCGTGGATTTCCTTGAGCATGTAGTGGCGGTACTCGCCGCGCTCGACCGCGTCCGCGCCGAAATGCGCCTGTTTGATTGGACGTTGCACGACGTGGCCGTGTTCGTCGTGGATCGTGATGCCATCGACCGTGGCATCGGCGATATCGCCTTCGGCGAGGTAAATGAAGCGCCGCGTCACCGGCAGCAGGGCATGGATGTCTGAAGCGATGAATTGCTCGCCATCGGCCAGGCCCGCCACCATCGGACTGCCGCGGCGCGCGCCGATCACGCGCCCGGGTTCGCGCTTGCTGATCACGGCGATCGCGTACGCACCGCGCAGGCGCGGCAGGGTTTTCTGTACCGCGGCCAGTAGGTCCGCGCCCTGGTTCTGGTAGTGCTCGATCAGGTGCGCGATGACTTCGGTGTCGGTGTCGGAATCGAACGCGAAGCCGAGCGCCTTCAGTCCCGCGCGTAGTTCTTCGTGGTTCTCGATGATGCCGTTGTGCACGACGGCGATGTTGCCGCGCGAGATCATCGGGTGCGCGTTGACCGTGTTCGGCGCGCCGTGCGTGGCCCAGCGCGTGTGCGCGATGCCGGTGAAACCGGTAATTGGATGCGAGGTGTGCAAGGTCTCAAGCTCGTGCACCTTGCCCTTGGTGCGCACGCGTTCCAGGCCCGTGTCGGTAAGCAGGGCGATGCCGGCCGAATCGTAGCCGCGGTATTCCAGTGCCTTCAGGCCCGCGATCAGCGTGCCCACCACATCGCGCCGCGCCGCGGCGCCGACAATTCCACACATGGATGAATCCTCGAAATATGGTGCGTATTTTAGCCGCTACGCGGCTGAATACGCGGTTATTTCGGGGTTTTTTGCGGGCGTTTCCAGTCCGGAACCGTCCGCTGCTGCGCACGCGAGACGGTGAGCTCACCTGCTGGAGCATCGGCGGCGATGGTCGAGCCGGCGCCGATGGTGGCGTCCTTGCCGATCGTTACCGGCGCGACGAGTGCGGAGTTGGAACCGATGAAGGCACCGTCCTCGATGGTGGTGCGGTGCTTGTTCACCCCGTCGTAGTTGCAGGTAATGGTGCCGGCGCCGATGTTGACGTCCGCGCCGATGCTGGCGTCGCCCAGATAGCTCAGGTGATTGGCCTTGGAATCTTTCCCGAGCGTGGAATTTTTTACCTCGACGAAGTTGCCGATATGTGCTCGGTCAGACAGTTCCGTGCCGGGCCGCAGGCGCGCGAACGGGCCGATGACACAGGCGCCTTGGGCGACCGCGCCATCCAGATCGCAATGCGCGTGCACGACGGTGCCGGCGGCGAGGGCGGAATCCTTGATCCGGCAGAATGGACCGATGCGCACGCCATCGCCGAGTTCGACACGGCCTTCGAATATCGCGTCGACATCGATTTCCACGTCGCGCCCGCAGATGAGCTGGCCGCGCAGATCGAAACGTGCCGGATCGGCCAGGCGCACGCCCTGTTCACACAGCACCTTTGCCTGGCGTTGCTGGAAATGACGCTCCAGTTGCGCGAGCTGCCAGGCATCGTTCGCGCCGAACGCTTCGCGCTCGTCGCGGCAATTCAGGATCGCCGCGGGCATGCCTTCTGCGGCGGCCTGCGCGAACACGTCGGTGAGGTAGAACTCGCCCTGTGCGTTGCGGTTGTCCAGATTGTGCGTCCACACGCGTAGGCGGCGCGCGTCGGCGGCGAGGATGCCGGTGTTCACCGTGGTGATCGTGCGCTGGCCGGGCGTGCAGTCCCTGTCCTCGACGACGGCGCGGACCTGGCCCAGGCCGTCGCGGATCACGCGGCCGTAACCGCGCGGATCGAACAGTTCGGCGGCGAGCAGGGCGAGCGGCGCGTCGCTGTCGCACAGGGGCTTGAGCGTGGCGGCGCGGATCAGCGGTACGTCGCCGTACAACACCAGCACGCGTGCCGCTTCAGCCACCTGGGCCAGCGCAAGCTGCATGGCGTGGCCGGTGCCGCGCTGTTCGGCTTGATGCACCCAATCCAGATCGGATTGATCGGCAAATGCCGCACGTACCGCGTCGCCACGATGGCCGAACACGACATGGATCCGCGCCGGGCTCAATTCGCGCGCCGTCGCGATCACGTGCGCCAGCATTGGCTTTCCGGCCAGCGGCGCAAGCACCTTCGGCAGCGCCGAATGCATGCGTTTGCCCTCGCCGGCGGCGAGGATGACGATGTGGAGGGGATTCATGCGCCTACGATAGCGCACGAATGCGGCGCGGATCGAGTTTTTTGTGGGCGGAGCGAAGGCGCAAACAAAAACGCCGGCTTGCGCCGGCGTTTTTTCCCCAAGTCACCCAGTCCAACTTTGGTTCGGCCATGCTCCCCCGAGCCTGACCGCCCCCCACCGTCTTACTGCATCAGCGCGACGCCGCCCTGCAGCGCCATCTGTGAATTGTAGGGCGAGTCGCCATGGTGCGGTTCCAGCACCACGACGATGGTGCCCATCTTCGCCCTGTTGTAGAGATCGATCACGTCCTCGTTGGTCATGCGGATGCAGCCCGAGGAGATCGAGGCGCCGATATATTCCGGCT
>JAICYA010000367.1 GCA_025934455.1 Rudaea sp. | reverse complement strand
CCGTCCGCCGAAAAAGACGGCCTGGAAGGCCGCCCCACGGACTCGCTGACGCGTGCCGCTCGCCCTTTACAAGCCGGCCTAGGCATACGCGAATTCGACCCACCGCGCCTCAATCTGAACCAGTCCGCCGCGGCCGGTGTCGACCGAGCGGGTGACCTGCATCGCCTGACGGCCAAAGAGATTGCGGCCGCCCCCGTCCAGCCAGGTGACTTCGATCCAATCGCCGGGCTGAAGGACAAGGGCATCCAAAAAACCCGTGAAGCGCACATCGCGGAAGATGCTCGATAAGTGGCCAAGCCACCAGTCGCGCTCGGCCGCCACACTGGCGCGCGTCCAGTAAATGTCACACGGGTTGATTTCCTTCGCGATGCGGCCGAAAGCGGCGATGCTTGTCAGTTTGGCGTTCTGGCTGTCGAGCAACTTCTGCCCGCTTTGGTCGTCCCACGAGCACCGCCATTTGAAAGTGATGTCGTTCACTACGTCGTCGACCGCGCTTTCCGAATGCGTCAGGCTGCCTTCGAGCAGGTTGTCGTTCGTCGTTGTATCGAAGGTGGCCACCGGGCTTGCGGGCACGTCAGAGAGCTCCACCAGGTTGGCCTGGCCTTGATCGAAAAACAACACGCTATGGCACAGGCTGGCGATGTGTTGCAGCAAGCTAAGCCCGTCGGCCGCTTCGATCTGGGCGAATCCGCACGAGTAGCCTGCCAGCGCCGTGGCAGCCGCGGTAAACGAAGCCAGGTTGATGCTCGCCGGATCGACAAACATCAACGCCGAGTGTTCCAGGTATTGCAGAATGACGAGTGCCGGGTTGGTAATCAGGTTGCCGGTCGAATCACCTTTGTCTTCGACGCCTTGGAGCGTCACCCATATCCGGTCGTTGTCGAGATTGGCGTTCAGGTCGCGCGGCACGCCGTTGGCAAACGTGAGGCTGGTTACATTGCGGCCGAGTCCGGTTCCGACCGGGTTATTCCAACGATTGTCGTTCAAATTGACCGATAGACCGCCGCCGGAGAGCTTCGTCGTGGCGGAGCCGGAGATGATCGTCTCTTGATAATTCCCCAGCACAACGAAGTCTTTGCGCGTGTTGCCGGCCTGGTCGGTAATGGTGCCGAAGCCTTCGACCTTGGAAACGTTTTTGCTCGGCAGGGCGTTGGCGATATACACCGACTGGCCGCCGAGTTGTTTGAGGACCGTGCCATTAGGCCAGGCCCGCATCGGCGATCCGCTTTTAAGAAACTTGAACTGATCGTCGATTTGCAGATTAGGAACGATCGTACCGCCAGGATCGTTGATGACCAGTGTGTACCAGCCCGGCCACGGTGAATCGACCGTGAAGGAACTGAGTGTTGTTTCAACCAGGCCCAGTTTTGCCGAGACGACGCGAATGGTTTGGCCCGCTGCCATGTAGCCGCCGATCAGGTTGGCCAGCGCCACGGGTGTGACGTGCTCGTCTTGAATGATGAGCCGCGAGTTGCCGCCTCCGTCGACCGTGCCGAGCAGCACGGCCGTGAACCAAACGGGATCCCAATACTTGGAGATCGTGGCGCTGCTGGTTCCGGTGCCGGGACTGTCTGCTTGGGAGAACGTGACCGTTACGGCATCCAGTCCGAGGTAGGCTTCATACATTGAGTCGCCGCTGCCATCCAGGCCCAGATCGGTCGGGTCATCGGCGATGGTCACCGTGATCGGATCGCTGCCATCGGTGTTTTGCGTGATGTGCGTCTCCCACGGGCATTCGACGCACACCGCTTCCACACGTTGGGCATGACCCCAGGCCAGCGGAATATTACGGTCCTGATAGCCGTTGGGCACATAAGGAAAAACGCTGTTCGAGGCCGTGCAGGAAATGCTTTTGGCCAGCAGCGGGCCGAGATCGCCGATGGACAGCACGAGTTGATTGTCTTTGGCGGTCCAGTCGAAGGGCCGCAGGCAGCCGGTGAGAATCAGCCCATTATCGCGGTCCCACTGGCACGACGGATCGTCGAACATCCGCCAGACGCGCACGATCCGCCGTTGCTGTTCTTGCGAGTTGAGAATGGCGGTCAGCGCGCCGCCGGCGTCATCGAGTATGACCTGCGTTTGCTCGGTGGCGCCGACGGCGCCTTCCTTGAGCGCGAGCGACACGGCCGGCCACTCAAGCACGAGCACGTTGGTATCGACGCCGCTAGCTGGAACGCGAGCACCATCGTCCGTGACGAACGAGTCGGCCGGTCGATCGAGATAGAACCGCGTGCCGATCGCGCCGCCCCAATCAACTTCGAGCACCTGGTAAGGCCGGGCGGATTTGCTTTTGGCCAGGGCGAGGAAGTTTGCGGTAAAGGTGCGCATGCAGGTAGACGGTAGGGGGCAGACAGTAGACGGGGGAATGAAGGCGGCCGGTGGATTGCGCTATTTTATGTAGCCCAGGCATTTATGCCTGGTACTGCGGTGCAATTACAATATTCGTCGGCCCCTTTAGGGGCCTGCCTGCATTCACCTCAATCCACCAAGAGGCTAACCATGGCGCACGCATTCCATCAGTTGTATT
>JAICYA010000246.1 GCA_025934455.1 Rudaea sp. | reverse complement strand
CGCTGCCTGTCCACCAGCAGATTCCACGAACCCGAAAGCGTGATGCGGCCATCGTCTTCGCGTTGCCAGCGCGGGGCCGTTGCGGTGGGCGCCATGAAGGGATCCTGTGCTGCTCCTCACAGCAGGCAATCCCAAATGTCGGGTGAAAGCAGGGTGAAACGCGCGTGCGCGTATTTTGCGCGCGACGTCGTTGCCGCAATTGCCGGCCTCAGTGCGCCCGGTCGGGAGCCGCGCCCGCAGCGCCGTAAAGCACGGCGTCGCCGTAGCTCCCGTGCAGTTTCCCGTGAAGGATGTAGTCGCGCATCATCTCGAAGTACCCGGCGGAATTGCGGGTGTCCACGCGCGTGCCATCGGGCCTGGTCTCGAATTCGTAGATGCCGTGTTCGGCGTGCGGATAAGCGGCGAGCAAAATGGGGCGACCCGATTGCTGCAGGTCGCGCAGCCGCCGGACGGTTTCCGCGCTCGGCGCATCGGCATCTTCGCCACCGAGTATCCACAACTGCGGCGTGTCGAGATTCTGCAGCACGGGCATGGGGTCGTACTGGAACGGCGCGCCCGCGAGCAGCACCGGGCCTTGTTGCTTCAGTTGCTCCGGCGTCATCGCGAGCAGCGCGAAACTGACGTCTCCGTGCACGTGCTTGAACCACGGCTCCTTGCCATATTTTTTCTTGAGCGCATCGAGTTTGTCGTAGCCGCTGCGGAAGTCGCTGAGCAGGATCGCCGCCGTTGCGTCGGCCACCTGCATCGCCTTGACCATCACGTCGGGGCCGTAGCCGTTGCGCTGCATGTCGTAGGCGATCGCCTCGCGATCCTCGTCGAGCGGGGAGACCGCAAGTCCGAAACCGATGATCACGAAATCCACTGGCGAAATCTTTGCCGCGAGCGGCGCGACCCAGCCACCTTCGCTGCCCGCCTGGTAACCGATGCGGCCGGCGCGGGAGCCGGCAAGGTGTTTGGCTTCGCGCACCGCCGCGATCGCATCATCGGCGAGCAGCAGGTAATCCTGCGTATAGAGGCCGCCCGACGCGCCGGTGCCGCGCTTGTCGTAGACGAATACGCCGATGCCCGTCGCCGGGAACATTCGTTGCAGGTCGTAGAAGTCGAGCGCCGAGAAGTGTTCGGAACCATGCACGAGCACCACGATCGGGACCCGCGCGTGGCCTTTCGGCAACACCAGGCGGCCGGCGAGCGTGACGCCTGCGCCCTGGAAGCGCGTGTTCGTGATGTCGAACGCAACGCGATGGCCTGCGCTACCGTTGAACGTGATGGTCCCGTCGCTGCAACCGGAAAACCTGACCCTGGTGTTGTCGGCGCGATCGGTCCAGCCAAGCGTGCCGGTCCAGGTTCCATCAGGTTGGCGCGTCAGCACACCGCTCGTGCCGTCTTCGCGACGCCAGCGCAGATGAGGTCCGTCGGTGGCGCCGATATCCACGAGACTGCCGTCGGCGAGCCGGTAGGCGCCGATATGGCAATCACCCACCTGATCATTGGCGGGCGCCGCCCGACCGGGTATCGCGAACATGGCAACGGCCGATGCCAGCACGGCGAGCATCGCGATCCGGTTCGTCATCTTTCCCTCCGGCGGTTGAAGCAGTCGGCGTATGTTGCTCTTCAGGCAGAGGGCGCCTTGGCCCAAATTTCCCGCAGCGCCCGTTCGAACACTTCCGGCGGTTGTCCGCCTGAAATCAGGTACGTGTTGTTGACGATCGTCGCGGGCACCGAATGGATGCCGGCCTGCTGGAAATGGCGTTCCTGCGCGCGTACTTCGTCGGCGTACTCGCCGCTTTCCAGAATCCGGCGCGCTTCGTTTCCATCCAGTCCCGCGTCTTTGGCGATGCGCACGAGCACATCGCGATCCGAAACGTTCTCGCCGTCGCTGAAGAATGCGCGCAGCAGCGCTTGCTTCAACGCCAGCGCGCGCTCGCGATCCTGCAGCTCGGCCCAGTGCAGCAAGCGGTGCGCGTCGAAGGTATTCCAGATGCGGCTGCCACGGCCCACGTTGTAGGCGAAGCCGAGTGCGGCGGCGCGCTCGCGGATCGCCGCGCGATTGGCTTCCATCTGCGCCTCGTTGATGCCGTACTTGCGCATGATGTGTTCGCTCGCGTCCTCGCCTTCGGGCGCGAGATTTGGATTGAGCTCGAACGGTTGCAGGTGGATTTCCGCCTGCGCGCTGCCCTCCAGCTTTTGCAACGCCCGTTGCAGGCTGGCGAGCCCGACCGCGCACCACGGGCAGGCGACATCGGAAACGAAATCGATGCGAAGCGGGACAGGGACGGTCATGGATGATCCGGTGCGCGTGCGGTTATGCATGAGGTGGAGCGAATGCGCGCGAGTCAATGCAGCTCCCGGTCCGCGCCATGCCGGCAGATTGCCACACGGCTGCCCATCTCGAACGGCAATCTGCGCGAGCGCCGTGAGCGCGATGTTAGAGTGCGCGCCTGTTCCAAGAGAGCAACGCGATGACGACAGCTTATCCTATCGGCACGCCCGGCCGGCCCTGGAACGACGCGGACAAGGCGGAGTGGCGTTCGCGCCAACGCAAACATCGCAGCTATGCCGATGACGTGCTGGGTGCGGTCGAGCGGCTGCGCGTGCGTTTCGATGTCGTGCAATATGGACGACTCGACTACGCGCCGGACAGCTATCCACTGCTGGCGCTCAAGAGCCGCAACTGGCGCGAGGATCTTCCGATCGTGCTGGTGACCGGCGGGGTGCACGGTTACGAAACGAGCGGCGTGCACGGTGCCCTGCGCTTCGCCGAGCGACACGCGAACGATTACGCGGCTCGTGCGAATCTGGTGATCGTGCCGTGCGTGAGCCCGTGGGCTTACGAGCGCATCCACCGCTGGAATGCGCTGGCGCTGGATCCGAACCGCTCGTTCCGCGCGAATAGCCAGGCGCCGGAATCCGTGGCGCTGATGCAATTCCTGGCGCCGTTCCGCGAGCGCGTGCTGCTGCATATCGACCTGCACGAAACCACCGACACGGACGAGAGCGAATTCCGCCCCGCGCTCGCTGCGCGCGACGGTATTCCCTTCGAGCCGGAAGGCATTCCCGACGGGTTTTATCTCGTGGATGACAGCGCGGCGCCGCAGCCGGAATTCCAGCAGGCGATCATCGCCGCGGTGGCAAAGGTCGCGCACATCGCCCCGGCCGATGCGAACGGCGAGATCATCGGTTCGCCGATGGTAGCTCCCGGCGTGATCGAGTACGAACTGGAAAAACTCGGCCTCTGCGCGGGCATCACCACCGCGCGCTACAAGACAACGACCGAGGTTTATCCCGACAGTCCGCGCGCCTCGACGGAACAATGCAATGCCGCGCAAGCCGCGGCGGTATGCGCGGCGCTCGATTACGCGCTCGCGCACGCGTAAGCGTAAGCGCAAGCATCAGGATTCGGCTTCGTCTTTGGCCGCGTCCGCAGGCGAGAAATCGGCTGCGCCAACGGTTTCCGCGAGGTACCGCTGCGCGAATTCCGTTGCGGGTTGCGGCACGCCGAGATGGAAACCCTGGCCAAGGTCGCAACCCATGTCGGCGAGCAGGCGGTGGGTCTCGGCATCTTCGATGCCCTCGGCGGTGGCGACCATGTCCAGGCGATGCGCAAGCTCGATGATGGCTTCCGCCAGCCGCGCCGAGCGCGGGTCGCGGCTGATCGGCTGGATCAGCGAGCGGTCGATTTTCAGATCGGTGGCCGGGAAACGGCTGAGATAAGTCAGCGACGCATAACCGGTGCCGAAGTCGTCGATCGCCACGCGCATGCCGAAATCGCGCAGCTTGTGCAGCGTGCGCACGGTGAGGTCGAAATCTT
>JAICYA010000186.1 GCA_025934455.1 Rudaea sp. | reverse complement strand
GTGCCTTCGTAGATCTCGGTGATCTTGGCGTCGCGGAAATAGCGCTCCAGCGGCATTTCCTTGCTGTAGCCCATGCCGCCGTGCACCTGCACGGCCTGGTGCGTGATCCACATCGCCGCCTCCGAGGCGGTGAGCTTGGCGACTGCCGCTTCGGTCGAAAAACGCCCGCCCTGCTGTTTGGTCCAGGCCGCACGTAGGGTCAGCCAATGTGCCGCGTCGAGCCGGCATTTCATGTCGGCGATTTTCTGCTGGATCATCTGGAACGAACCGATGGACTGGCCGAAGGCCTTGCGGTCGCGGGCATACGTCAGCGTGGCTTCGTACGCCGCACGCGCCAGGCCGACGGCCTGCGAGGCAATGCCGATGCGGCCGGCGTCGAGCACGCCCATCGCGATCTTGAAACCGTGGCCTTCCTCGCCAATCACGTCTTCGGCAGGAACACGGTAGTCGGTGAACTCGATTTCGCAGGTCGCCGAGGCGCGAATGCCGAGCTTGGGTTCGGTCTTGCCGCGATGGAATCCGGCACGCTCGGTATCGATGATGAACGCGGTGATGCCGCGCGCGTGCTTGTCGGGATCGGACATCGCGAACAGCAGGATGTACTTGGCGACCGGGCCGGAGGTGATCCAGCTTTTCTTGCCATTGATGACGAAACTGCCGTCGCCCTGTTTCGTAGCGCGGCAACGCATGGCGGTGGCATCGGAACCGGATTGCGGTTCGGTCAGCGCGAACGCCCCGATCGCCGCCCCCGAGGCGATCGGCGTCACGTACTTTTGCTTTTGTTCCTCAGAGCCGAACTTGAGCAGGCCGTTGCAATACAGCGTGTTGTTCACCGACATGATCGTCGAATGCGCGCAGTCGGCTTCCGCGATTTCCATCATCGCCAGCACGTAGGCGATGGAATCCATGCCGGCGCCGCCGTATTCGGCCGGCACTTCGATGCCCATCAGGCCGAGCTGGCCCATCTCGCGGATGTTCTCGAGCGGGAATTCGCCGGACTTGTCGAAATCCGCCGCCACCGGCGCGATGCGCTTTTGCGCGAAGTCGCGGGCGATGGCCTGGATCTGCAGTTGTTCTTCGCTGAAGCGGAAATCCATGTGGGCTCCCAAGCAAGACCCCTCTCCCGCCGGCGGGAGAGGTCGGCGCGCAGCGCCGGGTGAGGGTGGCAAGAGTTGGAATACTGCGGCCTCGCCGCACCACCCTCATCCGCCTTCGGCACCTTCTCCCGCCAGCGGGAGAAGGGAAAGCAGAATTCTACCGCCTCGCGCCCTTCCACGTCAGCGCCCCGGGTGCGGGCAACGCGTCGAAATCGCAGGGCGGATGCTCAAGGCGTTGATCGAGCAGCCACGGCAACAGCGCGGGCGTGGAGTAGGCGTGATGCCAGATCACGTGCATCTCGTTCGGATATTCGGTGTAGCGCGGCTGCCCCCCAAGCGCGCGCAGCGCAAGCACCACCGCGCGCGAGCCGACCATGGCGCCGTCGTAGCCGGTCTCCACGTCGGTATCGTTGTCCTTGGCGCCGTGAAACGCCCACTCCGGCACATCGCGAATCGACACCAGTCCGGCAATCTCCGTCATGCCGGACATCGGCACGCCGGCGGCGAAACATTCAGGCCAGGTTTTCAACGCATCCCACACGCCGGTGCCGCCATCGGAGACGCCGGTCAGGTAAATGCGCCCCGGGTCGATGGGAAAACGCTTGAGTGCATCGCGCACGACAGCTGCTACGCGCCGCGGCGGCCAATAGCCGCCCGTGGTTTGCGGCGCGACATAAACCAGCGGGATATCGCCGTGGATGGCCTGATCCAGCCACAACATCGAGCCGTTGCCGTAGCCGGCCAGTTGCGATTCGTTGTTGGTGCCGTCCTGCCAGTCGCCGTGCAGGAACACGATCAACGGCAGCATCTCGCCGTCGAGTCGGCCGGGCGTCTGCATCGCGCGATACGGCACGCGCAGCGCGTCCGGCGTCCAGTATTTGGCCAATGCCGAATACGGTACTTCGGCGCGTACGGGCGCGGCGGCGAGACTCAGCCACACCGCAATCCATGTCCACCACCATCGTCTTGTGCGCACCCGCCGTCTCCACGCCCGCGGGTTCGACCATAACGGATCGAGCCGGTTCAATCCACACGTTGACGCTGGCGGAACGCCGGCGTAATCTGCGCATCCATCTTTCAATCAAGATGAAAGGATACACTTGGATCTCGCTGCCACATCCGGCCTGCTGCGCCTGCTTGCCGACCCCACGCGCCTACGCCTGCTCGCCCTGATCGAGCGCGAGGAGCTGACCGTCGCCGAGCTTGCCGGCGTTCTGCGCCTGGCGCAGCCGCGCGTGTCCACGCACCTGGCCAAACTCAAGGAGGCTGGGCTCGTGCGCGACCGCCGCGCCGGCGTGTCGGCGTATTACCGCTGGAACGCGGAAGCCGACGGCAAGACCGCGGAACTCGTGCAGGCGCTGCGCGCCAGCCTGGACGACGCACTGATCGCCGACGACCTGCGCCGCTTGCCGGCCATGCTGGCGCAACGCGCCCGCGCCGCCGGTTGGGCGGACTCGGTGGCCGGCGACATGGAACGTCACTACTCGCCCGGCCGCACATGGGAGGCCCTCGCACGGGCCTTGACCAGCCTGATCGAGGTCGGCGACGTGCTCGACATCGCTTCCGGCGATGGCGTGCTGGCCGAACTGCTCGCGCCGCATGCGCGTTCCATCGTCTGCATCGATGCCAGCGAGCGCGTGGTCGCCACGGCGTGCGCACGCCTGAAATCCTTCCGCAACGTGCAGGTACGCCAGGGCGACATGCACGCGCTCGATCTCGGGGCGCGTCGCTTCGACCTGGTCACGCTCATGCACGCACTGACCTACAGCGAAGACCCGGCACGCGCCATCGCCGAGGCCGCGCGTGTGCTCAAGCCCGGTGGACGCTTGTCCGCGATCACCCTCGGCCGCCACGCGCACCGCGCCGCGGTGGCGCCATTCGATCACCGCAACCTCGGCTTCCGCGCCGAAGACTTGCGCCGCTTCGTGCAGTCCGCCGGATTGAAAATCATCGCTTGCGGAACGATCACGCGCGAGCGCCGCCCGCCGCATTTCGAAGTGCTGCACCTGGTCGCGAGAAAACCTGCATGAACGCGCCGCACCGTCCAAATCTCGCCTGGAAAAATCCCGCGCGCGTTGCCGCGCTCGAAGCCGCTCTCGCGCAACGCATCCTCGTCATCGACGGCGCGATGGGCACGATGCTGCAGGCCCACAAACTCGACGAAGACGGTTACCGCGGCGAGCGTTTTGCGCGTGGCCACATGGGCACGCATGCGCACGGGCATGGACCAAGCTGCGAGCACGACGTGAAAGGCAACAATGACCTGCTGTCGCTCACGCAACCGGACATCATCCGCGCCGTGCACATGGCTTACCTGGATGCCGGCGCGGACCTCGTGGAAACGAACACCTTCAATTCCACCACGATCAGCCAGTCCGACTACCATCTCGAACATCTCGTTCCCGAGTTGAATCGCGAGGGCGCGCGCCTGGCGCGCGAGTGTTGCGATGCCGCCGAAGCGAAGACTCCGCACCAGCCACGCTTCGTGATCGGCGTGCTCGGCCCGACCAGCCGCACCGCGTCGATTTCGCCGGACGTGAACAATCCGGGATTCCGCAACGTGAGTTTCGACGAGCTCGCCACCGCCTATGTCGAGGCGGCGCGGGCGCTCATCGATGGCGGCGCCGACGTGTTGATGGTGGAAACCATTTTCGACACGCTCAATGCCAAGGCCGCGCTGTTCGGCGTCGAGCAGGTCTTCGATGCGCTCGGCGTGCGCGTGCCGGTGATGATCTCGGGCACGATCACCGACATGTCCGGACGCACGCTGTCCGGCCAGACCGCCGAGGCGTTCTACTATTCGCTGCGCCACGCGCAGCCGCTGTCGATCGGCTTGAACTGCGCGCTTGGCGCAACCGAACTGCGCGCCTACGTCGACGCCTTGGCGCGGATCGCCGAATGCCAGGTCAGCACGCACCCGAATGCCGGCCTGCCGAACGCATTCGCCGAGTACGACGAAACACCGGAGCACATGGCCGCCATCGTCGGTGAATTCGCGCGCAGTGGTCTAGTCAATCTCGTCGGCGGCTGCTGCGGTACCACACCGGCGCACATCGCGGCGATCGCGCAGGCGGTGCGTGGCGTCGCGCCGCGCAAGCTGCCGTCCATTACCGAGGCCGCGGCATGAGCCGGCATTACACTCGCCTCTCCGGCCTCGAACCGCTGGTCATCACGCCGGAATTGCTGTTCGTCAACGTCGGCGAGCGTACCAACGTCACCGGTTCGGCGGCCTTCAAGAAACTGATCAAGGAAGATCGTTTCGACGAAGCCGTGGAAGTCGCGCGTCAGCAGGTCGCGAACGGCGCGCAGATCCTCGACGTGAACATGGACGAGGGCCTGCTCGACTCCGAAGCCGCGATGGTGAAGTTCCTGAATCTCATTGCCGCGGAACCCGATATCGCGCGCATCCCGGTGATGGTCGATTCGTCCAAGTGGAGCGTGATCGAAGCAGGCCTGAAATGCCTGCAAGGCAAGGGCGTCGTCAATTCCATCTCGCTCAAGGAAGGCGAGGATGCCTTCCTCGACCAAGCGCGAAAGGTCCTGCGCTACGGCGCGGCGACCGTGGTGATGGCGTTCGATGAACAAGGCCAGGCCGACAGCGTGGAACGGCGCCTGGAAATCTGCGAACGCTCGTACCGGCTGCTCACGGAAAAGATTGGCTTCCCGCCCGAGGACATTTTCTTCGATTCCAACATCTTTCCGGTCGCCACCGGCATCGAG
>JAICYA010000289.1 GCA_025934455.1 Rudaea sp. | reverse complement strand
GTCCCAGGGCAAGCCGAACAACGGCGGGCCGAAGATTTTTTCCGTGTCCGGCCACGTCAACAAGCCGGGCAACTACGAAATCAAGCTGGGTACGCCGTTCGCCGATCTGCTCGCGATGGCCGGTGGCGTGCGCAACGGGCACAAGCTCAAGGCCGTGATCCCCGGCGGCTCGTCCATGCCGGTGCTGCCGGCGGATACGATGATGGCGCTGACCATGGACTACGACGCGATCCAGAAGGCCGGATCGGGCCTGGGTTCCGGCGCCGTGATCGTGATGGACGAAACCACGTGCATGGTACGCGCCTGCCAGCGGATTTCGCGGTTCTACTTCGCCGAATCCTGCGGCCAGTGCACGCCCTGCCGCGAAGGCACCGGCTGGATGTACCGCGTGCTCACGCGCATCGTCGAAGGCAAGGCGAGCATGCAAGACGTGCAGATGCTCAAGCAGGCCGCCGGCCAGATCGAAGGCCACACCATCTGCGCGTTCGGCGAAGCCGCGGCGTGGCCGGTGCAGGGCATGCTGCGGCATTTCTGGCACGAGTTCGAATACTTCATCGAGCACAAGCGTTCGATCGTCGATGCGCAACTGGGAGTCGCAGCATGAGTGCGCAACCGACCACTCCCGCCGCGCCGCCGGATTTCGTCAACATCGAGATCGACGGCAAGCCGCTGCAGGTGCCGAAGAATTCGATGATCATCGCCGCTGCCGACGCGGCCGGGATTGCGATTCCGCGTTTCTGCTACCACAAGAAATTGCCGATTGCCGCGAATTGCCGCATGTGCATGGTCGAGACGGAAATGAACGGCAAGGCCGTGCCCAAGCCGCAACCGGCCTGCGCCACGCCGGTGATGGAAGGCATGAAAGTGCACACGCAGTCGGCGCGCGCGTTGTCCGGCCAGCGCAACGTGATGGAATTCCTGCTCATCAACCATCCGCTGGACTGCCCGATCTGCGATCAGGGCGGCGAATGCGAATTGCAGGATCTCTCGCTCGGCTACGGCCGCTCGGTGTCGCGTTTCGCCGAACGCAAGCGCGTGGTGCCGGACGAGGACCTCGGCCCGCTGATCTCCACCGAGATGACGCGCTGCATCCATTGCACGCGCTGCATCCGCGTCATGACCGAAGTCGCCGGTTCGCCGGAACTCGGCGGCATGGGCCGCGGCGAGCACCTGGAAATCGGCACGTATATCGGCAAGACCATAGACTCCGAACTCGGCGGCAACATCATCGACGTATGCCCGGTCGGCGCGCTGACCAACAAGGTGTTCCGCTTCAAGGCGCGCGCCTGGGAACTGATCGCGCGCGAGTCCATCGGCTACCACGATGCGCTCGGCTCCAACCTGTGGCTGCACACGCGCCGCGGCGAAGTGCTGCGTACGGTGCCGCGCGACAACGAAGCGATCAACGAATGCTGGCTGTCCGACCGCGACCGCTATTCGCATCAAGGCCTGTACGCGGGAGATCGCGCGACCAAGCCCATGATCCGCAAGAACGGCGAACTGGTCGAAGTGGCGTGGGACGAGGCCATCGCTTTCGTCGCCGATGGATTGAAGAAATCGGGCGGCGATCTCGGCGCGCTGGTTGCGCCGCTGGCGTCGAGCGAAGAAGGCTTCCTGCTTGCGCAGATCCTGCGCGCGCTCGGCAGCGATGCCATCGATCATCGTCTGCGCACGCTGGATTTCGCCGACGACGCGCCGGTCGCGGCGTTCGAGATGCCGGTGGCGGACATCAAAAAAGCGCGTGCGATCGCGCTGATCGGCTGCAATCCGCGCCACGAGATGCCGCTGCTCGCGCATCGCATCCGCAAGGCGTGGAAAGCCGGCGCCAAGGTGTATGCGATCAATCCGCTGGATTTCGATCTGAACTTCGATCTGGCCGGCAAGACCATCGTCACGCCGACCGTGATGGTGGATGCGTTGCTGAAACTCGCCAAGGCCGCAAACGATGCCGGGCATCTGCCGGAATCGCATGATCTGGCGCAAGCCATTTCCGCAATCCACGCGGACGATGCTTCGCGCACGCTGCTCAAGGCGTTGACCGATGCGTCGGCCAAGGTGCTGATCTTCGGCGAATCCGCCGCGCAGCATCCGCAGGCATCCGTGCTGCGCGCTGCGGCACGCTTCGTCGCCAAGCACACCGGCTGTGCCTACAACGAGATTCCTTCGGGCGCCAACGCCGTTGGCCTCGCGCGCGCGGGCGCGCAGCCGCAGGGGCAGGGCCGGAACGCCGCTGCGATGCTGGCGCAGCCGCCCAAGCACCTCGTCGTGTACCAGGCGGGTTCGCAGGACACGTCCTCGTCCGCTGCGTTCGACGCGGCGCGCAGCAACGCGTCCTTCTGTGTCTATATCGGTTCCTACGCCTGCAATGGCGTGAAGCGCACGGCGCACGCGGTATTGCCCATCGGCCTGCCGCCGGAAAGCGACGGCTCTTACGTCAATGTCGACGGCAGGGTGCAGACGCTCGCGGCCGGCGCGAAGTCGCCCGGCGATGCACGGCCGGGCTGGAAGGTCCTGCGCGCGCTCGGCGCGGCGCTCGGCGTGGCCGGTTTCGACTTCACCGAGTTCAAGCAGGTGCGCGATCTTGTTGCACCGAGACTTGCCACGGGATCCGCAAAATCGCATTCCGGCAAAGTGGCGCAGCGCTCTGTCGCAGGCGCGGGCTTGGAGCGCATCACCACGGTGCCGATGTACCGTGCCGACCAGGTGTTGCGGCGTTGTCCGGCATTGCAGGCGCATCCGTTGACCGGCAAGGCCGCGGTCGCGCTCAATCCCGAAGACGCGCTCGCGCTGGGACTCGCCAATGACGCGTCGGCAAAAGTGTCTGGCAATGGCGCCGAGGTTGTTTTACCCGTGATTGTGACGCGCACGGTGCCCAAGGGCGCTGCGTGGATCGAATCCACCTGGCCGGAAACGCGCGCGCTGCCGCCTACGGGCGCGCCACTGACCGTGACGAGGGCCTGAGCGTGTTCGATCCGGTGCGCGATTTCTTCCTGAGTTACGGCGATCCCGGCCTTGTCGCCTGGCTCGTGGTGCTGATCCTGTGCATCACCGTGCCGGTGATCCTCGCCGTTGCGTTCTACGTCTGGTGGGAGCGCAAGGTGCTCGGCTGGATGCACGTGCGCATCGGACCGAACAGCGTCGGTCCGGCGGGCCTCGCACAGACCTTCGCCGACGTGTTCAAGCTGCTGTTCAAGGAATACCTGCTGCCGTCCAAGTCCAGCAAGTTCCTGTTCGTGGTCGCGCCGCTGGTCGCGCTGGTGCCGGCCTTCGCGGCGTGGGCAGTGGTTCCGTTCGACCAGAAGGCGGTGCTGTCCGATGCCAACGCGGGCCTGCT
>JAICYA010000430.1 GCA_025934455.1 Rudaea sp. | reverse complement strand
CGGCAGAGCCGCCCGCCCCCCGACATGGTTCGACTTAGACAAAAAAACCGGCGGGGGAAAAAGGCTGCCTTCGGCGGCCAAGCGGGGCAAAATCGGGAATGTAGGGGGCGGCCGTTTTTGTAGACGGCCAACGTGAAACTCCCGCGGGCAAGCCGCGGGCATCTTTCCGACCGGTCAATTACAAAGTTATCTCGCTTAATCTCGCGACATTAGGGCTTGGCCCCCTGCTGCCACGAACCCGCCTGTGCATCAGGGAAAGCTGGCATGCGGCCAGCCGAGCTTGAAACGAACATAATCATATTCGCGCAGCGGGGCAAACACATCAGGCTCGCGCAGCGGCCAAAGCTGGCAGGAGGCCGCTGATGAACCCGCCGCCGTGAGGATTCCGTTCACGGCGCGCCGCGCCGCTTCATTCGCACCTTCCATGGTCGCCAGATCAGTAAAGGTGCGCACGTAATCCGAAGCCAAGAATAGGTTGGGAATGCTGAGCACCGCATCGGGCCTATACTGCCATGAATCCTTCAAGTTCACCAACAACGGCTCGCGGTTTTCGTCGTTTGCGGGAGTGTTGCGGGGGAAAGTAATGTCGGGGTCGAGGTGCCAGGCCACCAGGTGTTTGTCGTCGAGAACCGTTTTGCCCGGCCGGTTTAAGTGTGCCTTGAGTTGCGCCCAGACTTCGTCCTTGATTTGCTCCGCATTGCATTGGTGCGCCGGTAAATGCACCACTTGGTTGCCCGGCGCCAGCCAGTCGGAGATGTCGATGGAAAGAATGCCGCACACCGTGCCGTCGCCATATTGCTTCAGGTCGACATCCGGCCAGAACTGGTGCTGGCTGATCGAGGTCAGGGCCCAGGCGGAATCGAGATAAATGGCGTGACCTTGGTCGAGCGGGACGTCGCAATTCAGGTAGAACTGAATGCCGTTCATCCACTCGGTGTGCAGCTTCGCGAGCCCGGCCAGTGACGGTGCCGCGGCGGCCATGACCGGCGTCACCAGCGGTTGCATCACTTCCACCGGCACGGCAAACACATAGTGGTCTGCAACGACGGTGTGCAAAGTTCCGTCGATCGAGACGTCGACGCCGGTGACGCGTGCGCCGTTGAAATGGATTTGCCGCGCCTCCGCATTGAGCGTCAGCGATACACCTCGATCAGTCAGGTATTGAATCCAAGGATCGATCCAGACGTCGTTGGTGGGGCCGTTGAGCACGCGATCGGCTTGTCCGCCACTGGTAAGGCTGCTCAGAATGAGTTGAATCAGAATGTCGCCCACGGTGCGCGTGCTGGCCACGGCGGCCTTCATTGCCACCAGCGATCGCGTCAGACCTTGCGCGAGAATCTTTTGATAGGCACTCGACATCTGCCCGGCCTCGATGAAGTCCCACCAGGCGGTTTTTTCGTACTCCGCCAGCCGACGTTCCTGGCACGAGGTAAGAAGGACCAAAAGCTGGTGAAAAAAGAACTCCGCTTCGTCGGGCGGCACGCCGGTGTGAGCAAGCACGATCTCACGCAGGGCCAGCACCCATTCTTCGAGCGTTTGCGGCAGTTTGAGCGGCAGCAGGATGGGATCGGCATCTTGCTGAAACATTTCCACCTGGCCGGGCGCCACGAGGTTGTCGAAGACCGACCCGCCGCCGGCCAGCGGAATACGTTTCATCGTATCCGGCAGGTGCTTGTAGAAGCCGGGAAAGAAGCGGAAGCCATGTTCGCCCGGCAAGTTCTTGCGGCCCTCGGTGGCCGAACCGGCCTTGTCCATGCTGCGGGCTTTTCCGCCCCAGATGGCAGTGCTCGATTCATAGACTTCGACTTGAAAACCCCTCGCGATGAGCTCATGGGCCGCACTAAGCCCGGCGACACCGCCGCCGAGGATGATAACTTTGGACATAGCGTGTTCTCCAGTTGAAGGTTGAAGGATGAAGGATGAAGCTATACCTCACGCGGCGGAAACTGATGCT
>JAICYA010000435.1 GCA_025934455.1 Rudaea sp. | reverse complement strand
AGGAAAAAACGCGCAACGAGCGGCACCCCGACCTTGCGCAGGCGAAAAACCCGGTTGGCAATGTGCACCAGATGCTCTCCGCGCACAGCCCGCACAACAGCTTCGCGGAAACCGGCTTCAACGGAATCGACAATACCAAACGTGCCGACGTGGACTCGACGAATCCGGTTGTCACGCTGGACAAGACCAAGGCGGCGCCGAAACCCGCGGCCGATCCGCGCCAGGACGACGGCCTGCAGGCGGACGAACGCAGCATCCAGTCGGATCTTGCCGACGAGAAGGCGCGCAAGGCCGAGAAGGACGTCGTCCTGCATGAAGTGGCGAACATCCTCGCCGACGAGGTGAACCTGCTGCGCACGGACACCAAGCTCGCCGCGCGCGTGCTGCCGCATTCGGCGATCGAAAAGCCGCTGGATTGACGAAAAACCCGGGATTGAGCGCTACTTGACGTAGCGCTCTTTCAGCATCGCAAAGTACGCGCGCAGGCTTTGCGCCTCGCCGCCTTTCGGCCGTCCGGGCCGATCCGAATCGTTCCAGGCGTAGACATCTACGTGCATCCAGGCCTGCGTGTCGGGCACGAAGCGCTGCAGGTATAGCGCCGCGGTGATCGCGCCGGCATGGCGCGAAGGCCCGGCATTGGCGATGTCGGCGATGGACGAATCGAGCATGCGCACGTACGGCTGCCACAGCGGCATGCGCCACAACGGATCGGCCTCGCGCATGCCGGTCGCGAGCACAGCATTCGCGAGCTCGTCGCGATTGGTGAACAGCGCAGGCAAATCCGGGCCCAGCGCCACGCGCGCGGCGCCGGTCAAGGTGGCGAAATCCACGATCAGGTCGGGCTTCTTCTCGACCGCGTAGGCGAGCGCGTCGCACAGGACCAGGCGCCCTTCGGCGTCGGTGTTGTCCACTTCCACGGTGATGCCGGCGCGCGTGCGGATGACCTCGCCGGGCCGATAGGCGTCTGCGGATACGGCATTCTCCACCGCCGGGATCAGCACCGTCAGGCGCACCGGCAATTTCGCCTGCATGACGAGGCAGGCGAGAGCGATCGCATGCGCCGCGCCGCCCATGTCCTTCTTCATCCAGCGCATGCCGTCAGCGGTCTTCAGGTCCAGGCCGCCGGTGTCGAAACACACGCCCTTGCCGACCAGCACCAGGTGCGGATCGTTCGCCCGGCCCCAGGTCAGCTCGGCCAGTCGCGGTGGCCGATGGCTGCCGCGACCAACCGCGTGGATGGTCGGGAAATTCGCCTTCAACAGCGCAGGACCTGCCCATTCACGGAATTTCGCGCGATGCCGGCGCGCAAGCGCCGCCACGTCCTGCGTCAGCTGCGCCGGCCCCATGTCCTGGGTCGGCGTATTGACAAGGTCGCGTACGCGGGCAATTCCATCGAGAATGCCACCAACAGCTCGCAACGTGCTGCTATTCACGGACAAATTGGCCGCATCGCGCGTGGATTTGCGGTAGCGTGCAAAACGGTAGGCTCCCAATCCCCAGCCGAGTGCGGTGCGCACGGGATCGAGCGCGATGCCCTGACCTGAAGCCAACCGGTAATTGCCCGGCGGCAAGGCGTACGGCAAGCCGGACAGGGCGTGAACGTCGTCGTGACTCGCCACGCCAACCAGCACGGCCCGCCGTTGCCCCTTTGCGTCAGGCAGCGAGCAAAATGTGCCGGGTTCGGCGCGGAATCCGCTGGCATCGATCCAATCGCGTGCATTGCCGCCGAGGCGGCGCGCCGTCTTTTCCAGATTGACCGCATCAACGGCAATCAAATCGATGGCTTGGCGGCCGTTCGTGGAAATCAGTCCGTGCATCGTTGCTCCTTCGAGATGTCGTCGTTTCAACGCGTTAGGCAGATGAGTTGCGACGTTACATCCGATAAAGCAGGGACTATGCCAACGCCGGAATCGAGGCT
>JAICYA010000080.1 GCA_025934455.1 Rudaea sp. | reverse complement strand
GCCGCCGAAACCCGTGGCACCGGTCGACACGACAGCCTCCGCGGGGGCACCCACCACGTCCACGCAAGCCTTGATCTGGAAGCCCGGCATCGTCGAAGAATTGCCCGAAGCCACGCCGCTGCAAAAAGACTACAGCGTCGTCGAATTTTCCAGCCTGCCGCAGTTGGCCGGTCGCCACATCCGCCTGATCACGGTCGGAGGCAAGCAGATCGAAGGCTTCGTCGCCTCCGCGGACGAGCATCGCCTGCAACTGCGCATCGAACGCGGCGGCGGCCACGCGCTGATTGCGATCAACCGCGACGGCATCTCCCAGGTACAGCTGCTGCACTGGTAGCGGCTGCAACGATTCGCCCGCCAACTACGTCTAGGCTGCAGTGAACGAGAGGTCGGCCACGGGATTCGCCAAGGACATCGACGCGATGACCTTGGCGCGCGCGCAGCGCGGCGACATGGCGGCGTTCGAGGAAATTTACCGATGCTACGGGCGCGCCTGCTTCCAACTGGCGCTGCGCCTGAGCGGACAGCGCCAGTTGGCAGAGGACCTGGTGCACGAGGCATTCCTGAAAATGATGGATACAATCTCCAGTTATCGCGGCGAAGCGCCGTTCGGCGCCTGGTTCAAGCGCCTGACCGCGAACCTGAGCATCGACTGGCTGCGCCGCCAGCGCCATTTGGCCGATACCGGCATGGAGGCGATGTTCGAGCAAATCGCGGCGATCGGACCTGACCCGGCCGGTCTCGTCGATGCCGACTCCCTGCTCGCGCAGCTGCCGCCGCGCGCACGCGCGATCGTCGTGTTACATGAACTGGAAGGCTACACGCACGCCGAGCTTGCGGCGCTGTTCGGACAGAGCGAAAGCTATTCCAAATCCATCCTAGCACGTGCGCTCAAGCGACTGCACGTGCTCGCCGCCTCCGCGGCATCCCGAACACAGGTGGCGTTATGAACGAGCACGAATTGAACTTGCGCGATCTCGCCGCGCGCTTGCCTGCATCCGCGACCACGCACATGCCGCCCGCGGATTTGTGGCCGCGCATCGCGGCGACGCACCTGGCTCGGCACCGGCAGCGGCGTGGGCGACGCTTGGCGATCGCCGGCGGCGCACTCGCGCTGGTCGCCGCACTGGCATTCACGGCCAGCACCTGGCGGCATGCCGCCACACCGGCAATCGATTGGCAGGCACGCGCACAAGCGCTGGAATTGCAGCTGGATGCCCTGCCGACGCCGGCTGCCAGCGAACCGCTGGCACGACTGGCCGAAACCGAACTCGCACGCCTGGACGGCAATCTGCAAGCCGCCTACGACCGTGGTGCGCCACCGCGCGACCTCGATCCGTTGTGGCAGCGCCGCAGCGAATTGCTCGATGCCCTGCTCTCGGTGCGCCGGCAAGGCCATTCTTCCCGGATTTGAGACACCTCATGAACCCACGCATCGCACTCGCTTCCATCCTGCTGCTGTGTTCGGCGGCGGCCAGCGCCGCATCGCCGTCCGCGGCGCTCGGACTGCTCGTGGACTCGACCAGCGCACAGGCCGCCCACGATGGTCTGCGCGTGCTCGGCACCACGCCCGGCAGTGTCGCCGACCAGCTCGGCCTGCGCCCGGGCGACGTGCTCGTCGACGTCAACGGCGTCTCGCTCGCGAACCTCGGTGCCGACCCCGGCGGCCGTGCGCTTGCCGCGGCGACACTCAATTCCTCCCTCGCCGGTCTGGCGCCCGCTGCACCCCTGCGCCTGCGCGTGCTGCGCAACGGCGTGATGCTGGCCATGAATTCGCCGCAGCGTACCGCCGCCGCGGTGGATTCCGTGGTGCCGGCCGAAGCGGTTGCGGATGCGTCGGCCTCGGGCAGCTGCGGGCGCATCAGCACGTTCGACGTCGCGCCACGCAACCAGCATTTGTATGGCGCCACGATCCTGCTCCTCGACGGCGTGACGCCCGGGCCGAGCGGGACGCCGTCGTTCCACGTCAGCGCCGGAACGCACAAATTGCTGGTCGCCGAAAAAATTCCAACCCGGGAAATGGGCGTCGGGCCCTACGCTTCGCTGCGCTCGCGTCGCGACAACAGCAAGGAACTCACGGTGACGGTGAAACCGAACACCACCGCGCTGCTGGCTGCGCGGCTAAACACGGAAAAAGCCGCGGATTTCGCCCACGGCGCGTATTGGGACCCGGTGATCTGGCGCGAAATAGCGGAAAACTGCCGCTGAGCGCAGAACTTTTTCCACGTCGCCGAGTCGAATGCCACACACTCCCGCAGGACGTCGCCACATGGACGTGGCCATTGCGCGCGTCCGCATCGGCTATGCTTGGCGCGATGACACCGGCGTGGCGATGATCCGATCAAGATTCGACTTCTCCTCTTCCTGCTGACGCTGATCCCGACCGCGCCCGGTGCGCAGCCGGTGGGAGCCGATGCGTATCTGGCGAGCCTGCGACAAGGCGTGGACAGCGGTCTGTACCGGCAGCTTGCGGTCGGCTGGATCGATGGCACGCTGACCGGACCGGATCAGCAGCAGACCTGGTTCCTCGGCAACGGGCAAAAGCCCGACGCGGATACCACGTTCGAGATCGGCGCCGCCAGCGAGATTTTCACCGGTTTGCTGCTCGCGCAGGCGGCGATCGACGGCAAGGTGCAACTGGATGCGCCACTGCGCGACCTGCTGCCGAAGGATTTTCCGTTCGCCGATCCGGCGCTCGGCGCGATCAGCTTGCGCCAGCTCGCGACGCGCCGCTCGGGCCTTCCGCCCGCACCGCCCAATTTGTTTCCGGCGGATGTTCGCGACACCTATGCCGGTTTCGACCAGACGGCGTTGTTGACCTTGCTGGCCAATTACAAACTCGCGCCCGGCGCCGCACCCGACTATTCCATCCTCGACGTTGGCCTGCTCGGCGATTTGCTCGGACGCGCCTACGGCCAGCGCTTCAGCGTTGTGCTGGTGTCGCGCATTCTCGATCCGCTCGGCATGTCGCACACGGGCTTCGGCGATGGCACTCAACTGCTGCCTGGCTACGGTCACGGCCAAAGCGTGCCGCACTGGCATTTCGGCGCACTCGCCGGTGCGGCCGGCCTGCGCTCCTCGCTGAGCGACCTGCTGCGCTTCGTGCAAGCCAACCTGATGCCGCAGCAATCGCCGCTGCGCGCGGCTTTGCTGCTGTCGCGCCAGCCGCAGGGCGACTCGGAACAAAGCGTCGGCCTGGGCTGGAACACTGTGCAAGTATCCGACGGCGATCAGACCTGGCCCCTGATCTGGCGCGCGAGCCGCACGGCGGGGTTTTCGGTTTTCCTCGGCTTGCGCACCGACCGGCAACAAGCGCTGGTACTGCTCGGCAATACGGATGCGGACCTGGCTCCGATCGGCATCGCCTGGCTCGATGGACGTATGCCACCGGCGTCGCTGCCGCCGTCGCCGGCACCGCCAACGCCTGCGGAATTGACCGCCTATCCCGGGTTGTATCGCATCGCCGCCGGCAACGATTTCGTCGTCCGTGCCGGCGCGGATGGCTTGATTGCGCAGTTTCCCGGACAATTTCCAGTCGACCTGCGCGCAGTCGGCCACGATGTTTTCGCCGCGGCGGAGGAGGCCCTCGTGCTTTCGTTCCAGCGCGAAGGCAATGCCGTCGCAGCCATCCTGCTCGGGCATGGCGGCACGAATGTGCTTGCGCAACGCCTGAGCGGACGCGCGCCGACACTCGCGCGCAAGGCGCTCGCCGTCGACGGAAAAAAACTTCTCGAATACAGCGGCGATTACCACCTCGATACCGACACCCTGCTGCGCATTGCCGCGCACGACGGCACGCTGAGCGTACAGCCGACCGGGCGCGCACCGCTTGCGCTGATCGCGTTCGCGCCGGATCGCTTTGCCGATGCGCACGGCGCCTGCGAAATCCATTTCCTGCGCAACGACAAGCACGAGGTCACGTCGCTGAAGATCGTGCTCGTCGGCGCCGAGCGCAGCGCCGAACGCATCGATTGGCGCACGCCGTCGCTGCGCTAGCGCGGCATGGCGCGCTTGCGTATCATGCTGCCATGACCGCGCTCAGCGTCAACGTCAACAAGATCGCCGTGCTGCGCAACTCGCGCGGCGGCGACCTGCCCGACGTGAGCCAGGCGGCGCGCGCCTGCATCGCCGCCGGCTGCCGGGGCATCACCGTGCATCCGCGTCCGGATCGGCGCCACATCCGCGCGGACGACGTACGCGCGCTCGCCGCGCTATGCACAGGCGGCATCGAATTCAACATCGAAGGCAACGGATTCGCGCCGCCGCGCGAGGGTTATCCCGGCCTGCTCGCCCTGGTGCGCGAAACACGTCCGGCGCAATGCACGCTGGTTCCCGACGGCGACGCGCAGCTTACCTCAGACCACGGCTTCGATTTGTGCGTGGACGCCATGCGCCTGCGCCCGCTCATCACGGAACTGAAATCCTGCGGCGCCCGCGTGAGCCTGTTCATGGACGCCGGCTGTCCCGACATCGCGCGCGCCGCGGAATTCGGCGCGGATCGCGTGGAACTATATACAGGCCCGTATGCGGCCGCGTTCGGCGCGGGCAACTACGCGCGTGAACTGGATGCCTGCGTCGCCTCTGCCGAAGCGGCGCGCGCCGCCGGCCTGGGCGTGAACGCGGGCCACGACCTGGACCAGGCCAATCTTCCCACGCTCAAGGCCGCGATCCCGTATCTGGCCGAAGTTTCGATCGGCCATGCACTGATCGGTGAGGCGTTGTACGCCGGACTCGCTCCCACGATTCGCGCGTATCTGAAGATTCTCGCCGCCTGAGCGCGCCGTGAAAACGCAAACGCCGCGTTTCCGCGGCGTTTGGCGGCGCGTTGCGGTTCGTTTACTGATCGCTGGCCGGCGACACGAAACCGATCTTGATCATGCCAGCGTTCTTGGCATCAGCCATCACCGAGGCAACGAGTTGGTACTTCGTCGTGCGGTCGGGCTTGATGTCAAGCTCGGGCTGCGGATCCTTCTGTGCGGTCACGCGCAACTGCGCGCGCAGCGCGTCTTCGCTGATCGGCTCGTCGTTCCAGAACAGCTGGCCGTTCGCCTGCACCTGGAGTTTGATCGGCTCGGGCGGCGGCGGTGGCGGCACGGCCGGCGGCGGTGACGGCTGCGGCAGGTCGATCTGGATCTTGTGCGAGAGCAGCGGCATCGTGATCATGAAAATGATGAGCAGCACGAGCATGACGTCGACCAGCGGCGTCACGTTGATGTCCGCCATCGGTCCGCTGCCGCCGCCTGTGGTGAATGCCATGTTGCGTTACCTCGATGCAAAAGCGCGCGCCGCCCGCGGGCGGCGGCGTGTCATTGCGACTTGGCGCTGTGCGCCTGGGTGATGAAGCCGAGCTTGACCATGCCCGCAGACTTGGCATCGCCCATCACGGTTGAGATGAGCGAGTACTCGGTATCCTTGTCGGCGCGGATCTGTAGCTCCGGTTGCGGCTGACGCTGCGCCGCGACGCGCAGCTTGGCCTGCATGCTGGCCTCTGTTACCGGCTCGTCGTCCCAGAACAGATCGCCGGTGTCCTTCACTGCAAGCGTGATCGGATGGCTCGCGCCCTCGTCGGGCGGATTATCCAGGCTCGCGACCGGCAGTTCGACCTTGATCCTGTGCGAGGCCAGCGGCGCGGTGATCATGAAGATGATCAAGAGCACCAACATCACGTCGACGAGCGGCGTGACGTTGATTTCCGCCATTACGCCGCCTTCGCTGCCGCCTGCGCTGAACGCCATGACTTACTTCCTCGGCGTGGCCGGGGCGGACTTGCCCATCACCGGCGCGGCGCCGGCTTCCACGCGCGCGCCGGTCGCGAAGAAGTCGTGCAGGTCGTGCGCGAATTCGTCGAATTGGGCGTTGGTCACGCGATTGGCGCGGGTCAAGGCGTTGTAGGCGAGCACGGCCGGAATGGCGACGCCCAGACCGATGGCGGTCATGATCAGCGCTTCGCCGACCGGACCGGCCACGGTTTCGATGCCGGCGTTGCCCGACGCACCGATGTTGATCAGGGCGTGATAGATGCCCCACACCGTGCCGAGCAGGCCGACGAATGGCGCGGTCGAGCCGGTCGTGGCGAGCCAGGTAAGGCCGCCTTCCAGGCGCGCGCTCTCGCGGGTGACGCCCTGGCGCAAGGCGCGGTCGATAAACTCGGAACGGTTCAGCGCTTCAACCAGGCGGCTGCCTTCGTGGCGCTGATGGTGCGCGGCGGCAGAAGCGCATTCCAGCGCGATCTTGGAGAACGGTTCCCACTTGGGCTGTTCTTCCATCGTGCGCACGGCTTCCTGGGCGGATGTCGTATCCCAGAACACGTGACGCACGCGGTCGGCGCGCGAACGAATCGCAAACACGCGCCAGCCGTTGATCACGATAAACAGCCAGGAGCCGATCGACATCACGATCAACACGATCAGCGTGATCCAGCTGAGCCAGTCGAAGTGATGGACCAGATCCGCAAAGCCCATGTGGGTCAATGCGGCAGCATCGCCGTGGCCGGCAATCGGCGCGCCCGCGGGGGCTGCCGTTACCGCCGCGGCCGCATCGGCCGGCGGAGCTGCGGATTGAGTGGAACCTGCATCTTGTAACATGACGTTACCCTTGAAGTGAGAGGCCTATGGTGTCACCAGTTGCGGTCGGGCGCTACCCGCCGCCAATCAAAGCTCGTTCAAATTGAAATCGATCGGTACCAATGCATACCCTTCGTACGGTTTGCCGTTGCGCGTGCCGGGATTGAATATCCAGGTCTTCGCGGCGGCAATCGCGGCCTGGTCCAGCTCGCGGTAACCGCTGGATTTTTCCACCGTGACTTCCTTCGGCGAACCGTCGAGTCCGATCAGCACCTTGAGTACCACCTTGCCGCTGTGATGCTCGCGGATCGCGATCGGCGGATAACGCGGCGGCCGCATCTTGCGATAACTGATGTTCTCGCTCGGCGCGATGTCCTGCGGCGGCGGCGGCGGCGCGGGTGGCGCCGGCGGCGTCGGGATCGACATCGGTGTCGGCGGCGCTTCCACCGGCGCGGGCGGCGGCGGCGGTGCGAGCGGCGGCGGCTTGATGTGCTCGACGATCTTCGGCGGCGGCTTCTTTGGCGGTTCCGGCGGCGGTGGCGGTGGTGGCGGCGGCGGCGGCGGCGGCGGGATGAACTCCACCGTCACGACGTTGTCCTTGGTCTTGTCCTTGGCCTGCGGCGGCGTTACCGGCGCGAGCAGCATCATGAACGCGAAAGCGTGCAGCGCGAACGTGGCGGCCAGACCGATGGTGCGGCGCCAGTTGAATCGCTCTGTCTCTTGATACGGGTGGAACGCCATCGTGTAAGCCAGTTTGTGTCGGTCGTTCCCCGCATTCGGTCGCCGAAGCTGCCGTGATGCGGGCGTTATCGTTGCGCGGGAGCCGGTTAAATTACACCAGCCTCCCGTAATTGTATAGATACTCTAAACGAAAATCGCGTCGTGCGTCGCGTCTTGCAATCGGCGCAGCTTTCTATTTCGCTTTTCCCAGTTTCGCCAATTGGGCCTTCGCTTCATCGCGTGTTTCGGCTTCCTGTGCGGCCTTGGTGAACGCGGCCTTGGCTGCCGCCCTGTCCTTGTTGCCGAGATTGAGTTTGCCGAGCAACAGGTAGGCCTTGCCCGGGTGCGTCACGCCGCGCGCGATGCCCTTTTGCAGCACGTCGCGCGCCTGCACCCACTCCGTTTGCGAAACAAGGATTTCGGCACGCATGTAATCCAGGTCGCCGTTGGCGGCCAATGGCGACGCCTTGCCATAGGCGGCCAAGGCCTGATC
>JAICYA010000077.1 GCA_025934455.1 Rudaea sp. | reverse complement strand
GCCGAGTTAATCGAGTTCTATGCCGGCTGGTGCGCCAAATATCCGATCATCACCATCGAGGACGGCGTCGCCGAACAGGATCGCGATGGCTGGAAGGCGCTGACCGCGAAGCTCGGCAAGAAAATCCAGCTCGTCGGCGACGATAACTTCGTCACCAATCCGGCGATCTTCCGCGCCGGCATCGCCGACGGCATCGCCAACGCCATCTTGATCAAGGTCAACCAGATCGGTACCTTGAGCGAAACGCTGGAAACGATCCTGATGGCGCATTCGGCGAAATACGCGGCCGTCGTCTCGCACCGCTCCGGCGAAACCGAGGACACCACGATCGCCGACATTGCCGTGGCGACGACGGTGACACAGATCAAGACCGGTTCGCTGTGCCGTTCCGACCGCGTCGCCAAGTACAACCAGTTGCTGCGCATCGAAGAAGCGCTCGGCGCGTCCGCGAAGTACGCGGGCCACGCGGCGTTTCCGAACGTGCCGGGCTTGATCGGCTGAGCGTTCGCGTGTGCTGCGTTATATCGCCCTCATCCTGCTGATCCTGCTGATCGCGTTGCAGATAAAATTCTGGACCGGTGAGGGCGGCATGCGCGACGTGTGGCGCCTGCAGGAACGCATATCCGAGCAGAAAACCGAGAATCAGAAACTCAAGCAGCGCAACGAGGCGCTGTCCGCCGAAGTGCAAGACCTCAAATCCGGCAAGGGCGCGATCGAGGAACGTGCGCGTTCAGAACTCGGCCTGATCAAGCCCGGCGAGGTGTTCTACCAGGTCGTGGAACCCGCACCAGCCAACCAGAAATCCGGCAATGGCGGACACTGACGCGCTGTGGTGCGTGGTGCCGGCAGCCGGCCGCGGTGTGCGCGTTGGCGGCGAAGTACCGAAACAATACCTGCCGATTGCCGGCAAACCCATGCTGTTGCACACGCTGGAGCGCCTGGCTGCGCATCCGCGTGTCGCCGGGCTGATGGTGGTGCTCGAAGCCGGCGACGTGCGCTGGCCGAAGTGGCTCACGTTCGAGGACAAGCCGGTGAGCACGACCATCGGCGGCGCCGCACGCGCGGATTCGGTGCTGGCCGGATTGCGCGCGCTGCCCGAACAAGTGGAAAAATCCCATTTTGTACTTGTCCACGACGCGGCGCGGCCCTGCGTGCGTGCGACGGATGTTTCGCGCCTGCTCGAACTGGGCGTTCCCGCCGGCGGCGCGTTGCTCGCCGCGCCGGTGCGCGACACGCTCAAGCGCGCGGATGCGCAGGGGCGGGTAGTCGCGACCGAGCCGCGCGAGGCGCGCTGGCGCGCCATGACGCCGCAACTGTTCCGCCTCGGCGAACTCATGCAGGCGCTCGAATCCGCGCATGATACGGGCATCGCCGTCACCGACGAGGCGATGGCAATGGAACGCGCCGGCCACAAACCCTTGCTCGTGGAAGGCAGTGAGGACAATATCAAAGTGACGACCGCCGCGGATTTCGCATTGGCGCAGTTCATTTTATCGAGGATGGATTGATGCGTATCGGTCAGGGAATCGACATCCACGCCTTCGGGCCCGGCGATCATGTCGTCGTCGGCGGCGTGCGCATCGCACACACACGCGGCATCGTCGCGCATTCGGACGGCGATGTCGCCATCCACGCGCTGTGCGATGCGATTCTCGGCGCGCTCGCGCTCGGCGATATCGGCCAGCATTTTCCACCGACGGATGCGCGCTGGCGCGGCGTCGACAGCCGCATGTTCCTGCGCCACTGCACAGGCCTGATGCGTGAACGCGGATTCGGGCTCGGCAATGCCGACATCAGCATCGTTTGTGAGGCGCCGAAGATTGCGCCGCACGCTGCGGCGATGCGCGCGAATCTCGCCGCCGACCTGGGTTGCGACGTTGGCCAGGTCAGCGTCAAGGCGACGACCAGCGAAAAACTCGGCTTCACCGGGCGCGGCGAAGGCATCGCCGCGTTTGTGGTCGTATTGCTGACTGCAGCCTGAGATGGATTTGCCTCGCGCTTTCGGCGGCCCGCCCTTGCGTGGCGTTTTGCGCGCAACTCCCGAGGATTTCTTTGTCGAGGAAGACCTGGGCTTCGCGCCGGATGGTGCGGGCGAGCATGTCTTCGTGAGCGTGGAAAAGCGCGGCGCGAACACGGATTTCGTGGCCAAGGAACTTGCGCGCTTCGCTGGCGTGCGGGCGGAAGCGGTGAGCTACGCGGGACTCAAGGATCGCCACGCCGTCACCCGGCAGACGTTTTCGATTCACCTGCCGGGCAAGGCCGATCCGGACTGGGCCTCGCTCGCACATGCGGAATTCCGCGTGCTCGAAGCGCTGCGCCATTCCAGGAAGTTGCAGCGCGGCGCGCTCAAGGGCAATCGCTTCCGCATCGTGCTGCGCGAGGTCGAAGGCGACCGCGATGCCGCAGCGCGCATCGTCGCATTGATCCAGCAGACGCAGGGCGTACCGAATTATTTCGGCGAGCAGCGCTTCGGTCGCGAAGCGTCGAATGTCGAGAAAGCCCGGGCCATGTTTCAGGGAAGGCGTGCGCAACGCCACGAACGCTCGCTGTTCTTGTCCGCCGCGCGCTCGCAGATATTCAATGCCGTGCTTGCCGAGCGCGTCGAAAGGGGCAACTGGAACCGTCCGCTCGACGGCGATGTGTTCATGCTCGCCGGCACGCACAGCATCTTCGGCCCGGAGCCGCTTACCCCCGAGTTGCTCGCGCGTCACGCAAGCGGCGATATCGCGCCGACCGGGCCGATGTGGGGCGCTGGAGACTTGCGTTCGCGCGATGCGGTGGCGGAACTGGAAAATTCCGTCGCCGCACGATTTGCCGATCTGGCCGCGGGACTTGCCGCCGCGGGACTTCGCCAGGAGCGTCGCAGTCAGGTTTTGCGTCCACGCGAGTTGGAATTGCACTGGCTTCAGGACGCCGCCATCGAGTTGAGTTTCTACTTGAATTCTGGCGCCTATGCGACTGTTTTATTGCGAGAAATATTCGATTATCGAGGCTCGGTCTAAAGCCGTTTCAGGAGCACAACCGCCGCGCCTGTCCCGCCTTCGGCCGGCTTGGCCGAGGCGAAGGCGACCACATCCGCGCGCCGGCGCAGCATGCCGTCGACCAGGCGCTTGAGCACTGGTCCTTCGGCACGCGAGCGCAGGCCCTTGCCGTGGATCAGCTTCACGCACAGCCGTCCGTCGCGGCGCGACTCGTCCAGGAATAGCTTGACCGCTTCGCGCGCCACCGCCGCCGTCATTTGATGCAGGTCGATTTCGTCGGCAATGGAAAAGTGCCCGCGCTTGAGCTGACGCAGCAGGCGCGGCGAATGACCGTCCTTGAGATAACTCAGTTCCTCGCCGACCTCGATCGCCGCCGGGTCGATGGCGCTGTCGAGCAGTTCATCGGTCACGCTGGCCTCGTCGCGATCCGACTGGGTTGGCTCGGGCGCCGGCTTCGGCGCCGCGTCGGCCTGTTCGCGGGCATGCAGGCGCCGCACCGGCCCGACCGCGTCGGCAAACAGGCGCAGGTCGTCTTCGCTGATGGTGACGGATTTGGATTTGCGCATGGACCGAGGATACGTCAATTAAACAGCGCGCGAATTGATAGAATAGGCGGCTTATGCGAGTACTTGTCAGCAACGACGACGGCGTCGACGCCCCGGGCATCCAGATCCTGGCGCAACGGCTTTCGATCGTGGGCGAAGTCACCGTGGTTGCGCCCGACCGCGACCGTTCCGGCGCCAGCAATTCGCTGACCCTGGATCAGCCGATCCGGGTGATGAAGCTCGACGAGCGCCGCTACCGTGTTTCCGGCACGCCGACCGATTGCGTGCATCTGGCGCTGTCCGGCCTGCTCGATCATGAACCCGATATCGTCGTTTCCGGCATCAACAATTCGGGCAACCTCGGCGACGACGTGATCTATTCCGGCACGGTTTCGGCGGCGATGGAAGGCCGTTTCCTCGGCCTGCCCGCCATCGCCGTGTCGCTGGTTTCCGCCGATCATGTCGGCGTGCATTTCCACAGCGCGGCGCAGGCGGCGTTGTCGATCATGCAACGCCTGCTGGTCGATCCGCTGCCCGCCGACACCATCCTCAATGTCAACGTGCCGGACCGCCCCTGGGCCGAATTGCGCGGCTTCGCGGTGACCCGCCTCGGGCGCCGGCATCGCTCCGCGCCGTGTGTGCCGCAACGCGATCCGCGCGGCCATCCCATGTACTGGATCGGCCCGGCCGGCGAAGCCGAGGACGATGGCCCGGGCACGGATTTCAACGCGGTGCGCGACGGCTTCATTTCGATCACGCCGATCCATGTGGACCTCACGCGCTTCCAGGCGCTGGAAAAGGTCAGCAGTTGGGTCGGTTCGCTGACCCTCGAACTGGACAGCGCTGCATGAATGCCTCTCGATGAACATATTTTCGCGTCCCACGCCCGAGGCGCGCGGCCTGGGCATGACCAGCCAGCGCGCGCGCGATCGCTTGATCGAACGGCTCAAGGCCGAAGGCATCGCCGACCGCCGCGTGCTGGACGTGATCGGGCGCCTGCCGCGTCACCTGTTCATGGAAGAGGCGCTGGCCTCGCGCGCCTACGAGGACACCGCGCTGCCGATCGGGTTGGGCCAGACGATCTCGCAGCCGTGGGTCGTGGCGCGCATGACCGAGGCGCTGATCGAGCCGAAGATTCCTGACAAGGTGCTGGAGATCGGCACCGGCTCTGGCTATCAGGCCGCCGTGCTCGCCGCGCTTTGTGGAAATGTGTACACGGTCGAGCGCATCGAGGAACTGCTGCGCGACGCGCGCCGGCGTTTCCGCAAGCTCGGCATCGACAACATCCGCAGCCGGCACGACGATGGCAAGCTCGGTTGGCCCGAGTTCGCGCCCTACGACGCGATCATGCTCACCGCCGCCGGCGAGGAAGTGGACGCCGCATTGTTCGCGCAGCTTGCGCCAGACGGCGTGCTGGTCGCGCCGGTCGGCCCCGCCGGCGCACAGCGCCTGTTGCGCTACCGCCGCGAGGGCGAGGCGTGGAAAGCGGAAATGCTGGGCCACGTCAGTTTCGTCCCGCTGCTCGGCGGTGTGACCTGATGCGATTGTTCAAGCCGCTTTACGAGATCGCCCTGCGCTGGGCCGCGCATCCGCGCGCGCAGGCCTATCTGGCCGGATTGAGCTTCGTCGAAGCCTTCATCTTTCCAATCGCGCCGGAATTCATGCTCGCGCCGATGACGCTGGCGAAGCCCGCGCGCTGGGCGCGCTACGCCTCGATCAGCCTCGCGTTCTCGCTGGTCGGGTCGCTGATCGGCTACGCGCTCGGCCATTACGCCTTCGACGCGCTGCGCCCGTATCTGGCCGGTTCCGGCATGCTTTCCCATCTCGATTCGCTGGTCACCGAATTCCGCGCCGACGCCGTGGCGCATCCGTGGAAGGCGTTCTGGCTGCTGGTCGCGGCCGGCTTCGTGCCGATCCCGATGAAGGTCGCGAGCTGGGCCTGCGGCATCGTCGGCATGCCGATGCTGCCGTTTCTTGCCGGCATCGCGGTCGGCCGAGGCAAGCGCGTTTACCTGCTGTGCGGTCTGATCCGCCTCGGCGGCGAACGCGCCGAGAAGGCGATCCATCGCTGGATCGAATGGATAGGTTGGGCGATCATCGCGCTCATTGTTTTGATCGTGATCTACTTCAAGTACCTGCGCTGAGAGGTATCCGATGCGGATAACCGCCCGTGCGATTTTGCGATTCCCGTTCGTTGCCGTTGCGGTCTGGCTGGCGGGATGCGCGTCGAATCCGCCCGCGCCGGTGGTGGACTTGTCGCTGCCGAACGAAAACGCGCCGGCATCGTCCACATCTGCGGCACCCGCGCAAACGACTTACCACGTCGTGCATGGCGACACGCTGTATTCGATCGCGTTCAAGCATGGATTGGACTTTCGCGATCTGGCAGCGTGGAACGGCATTGTTTCGCCGTACCGGATTCTGGTCGGGCAGGATCTGCGCCTGAGTGCGCCGCGAGCCGTTGCCTCCGCGGCGCCGACCGTCATCGAGCCGCGGCCGGGTCAGGCGGTGACGTCGGGCATCGGTGAAGCCGCGACGACCGCGCCGCTGGCATCGGCCTCGACCGCACCGAAACCTTCGGCGTTTGAACCCTTGCCCGCTCAGCCAGCGACTGCGCCGACGCCCACGCCAGCGACCACAGCGCCCGCGGAGAAACCCGTCGCGGCGGCACCGAAGCCTGTGGAAATTGCGCCGAAGCCCGTCGAAACTCCGCCGCCGGTCAAACCGATCGCGGCGCCGGCACCGTCGAAGCCGCCCGTAAACGTCGCCGAACTCAATGCCGGCGGCGTCGCCTGGCGCTGGCCGGCGGACGGCAAGGTCGTCGGTACCTACGTTTCCGGCGACCAGACAAAACAGGGCCTGGACATCGCCGGCAGCGCGGGCGATCCGGTGCGTGCCGCCGCCGACGGCGAAGTCGTGTACAGCGGCAACGGCCTGATCGGTTACGGCGAACTCATCATCGTCAAGCACAACGCCAACTTCCTGTCCGCCTACGGCCACAACCGCAAGCGCCTGGTCAAGGAAGGCGAGCGCGTGAAAGCCGGCCAGGAAATCGCCGAGATGGGCGCGACCAGCGCCAGCCGCGACGAGCTGCACTTCGAGATCCGCAAGAACGGCAAGCCGGTCAATCCGCTGGAGTACCTGCCGGCGCGATAGGAACCTGCGAACAACCTGCAGCGCTGCTGCTCGACCACAAGATGTAAGCTGTGTTCGTAGTGAAAGGGGGAATCCATGAAAGCGAAACTCGCGTTCGTCGCGTGTCTGGCCGCGTCGCTTGGCGGTTGCGCGGTCGAGCAGTACCGTCCGCTGACCGATTCCGGCGTCAGCAAGGGAAGTTACGAGGCCGATCTCGCCGATTGTCAGCAACTGGCGGCGCAGCGTCCGGCCGCGCAGCAAGCCGCCGGCGGAGCCGCCGTCGGCGCGGTGCTCGGCGCGGTTTTGGCCGCTGCGGTTGGATTGCGCGGCAACGACGTCGCGCGCGTAGCCGCATGGGGCGCGGCCAATGGCGGTGTGCAAGGCGCCGTCTATGGTTCCGCCGAACAGCGCGACATCGTCGATCGCTGCATGGCCGGGCGCGGTTACAACGTGGTGGCGCCGTAAGGCTGGCGCTTGCCTCATCGAATGTAACTGAATATAGTTACACGGTGACGAAGCGCGAAAAGCTGCTCGCCAAGGCCCGCGCCAATCCGAACGGATTGAGTTTCGCGGAATTCGAGACGTTGCTGGCGCAATGCGGTTTCGTGATGAAGCGGCAGAGCGGGTCGCATCGCGTATGGCTTTCGCCGGGCCGACGCGCGATCCCGATTCAATCCGACCGCGGACGCGCGAAGGGTTACCAGGTCGTGCAGGCCTTGCGTCTGATCGAGGACAGCCATGAAGGATAAATTCGATGGGTTCGCCGTGAATCTTTTGCCGGACGACGGCGCGTTTGTCGCGCATCTGGCGGAACTGCCGGAAGTGTCGGCGTTCGGCGATTCGCCGGAGGCCGCGCTCAAGCAACTCGCAGGCGCCTGGCGCGCGGTCAAGGCTACGTACAAGGCCGAGGGAATTCCAGTTCCCGTCGCGCCCGCGCGCAAGCGCTACTCGGGCGTGTTCAACGTGCGCATCGACAAGGAACTGCACCGCGCGCTGGCGATCGAGGCGGCACGGGTCGGCGTGTCGCTCAACGCCATCGTCGCCAAGAAACTCGGGCAGGCCGCGCGCTTGATGTAAGGCGATGCCGCGCGGACTTCACGCCGCTTCGCGCTGGATCGCGCGCAGCTCGCCGGCGAGCTTGCGTTGCGCGTGCCACAGGTCGAAATCCTGCTGCATGCGCAGCCACAGCGCCGCGCCGTTGCCGGAGAGTGCGCCGACGCGCAAGGCCATTTCGGGCGTGAAGCCTTT
>JAICYA010000348.1 GCA_025934455.1 Rudaea sp. | reverse complement strand
GGCATTGCCCGGCCATGGCCTGTGCGGCGGCCAGGCGCGCTTCGGCGCCGGCATCGCCGTCGAGGATGCGCACGAGCTGCCGGTATTGCTCGGCCGCTTGCACGTAGTCACCCTTGCGCATCAGCGCATTGCCCAGCAGCAGGCGTGCATCGGGTTGATCGGCATCGGCACGCACGGCGCGCTGGTAGAACGGCAATGCCTTGGCGGCTGCGCCGGCGAATTCGTGGACCATGCCCTGGCTGAGGTTCGCGCTGGCGCCGTCGGGACTCAATTTGAGCGCCTGCGCGGCTTCGTCATCGGCGAAATAGCGCCTGCCCATGAGGCCGTCCAGGCGCGCCATCAGGGCATAGGCTTCCGCATCCTGCGGATTCGCCTCGGCGGCTTCCGCGGCCTTGTCGCGCGCCTGGCTGAAATCGCGCCGCGCCAGCAACTGCTTCGCCTGCTGCAGCGGCGTGCCGTGCAAGGCCGGTGCGGCCGGCGCGGCGAAGATTCCCGCCACCAGCGGATCGGCCAGATTCGGCGGCACCGCGCCCGCCTTGGCCTGCGCTGCCTTGGCTTGCGTCGCGTCGCCCTGCGCGGCGTAGGCGTCCGCGAGATCCTTGTACAGCGCATTCGCCTGCGGCTCGAGCGTGAGCGCCTGCTGCAAGTGTTCGATCGCCGCCGGGTAGTTTTTCTGGCGGATTTCCAGGCGCCCGAGCATCGCGAACAGCGTTGCCTGCTTCTCGCCTGCCGGCAACGCGCCGGTCAGTACCGCGTGCGCCGCATCCAGGTTGCCCATGTCGATAAGGGTGTCGGACAGCCGATAACGGATCGGCAGGTAGACCTTGTCCAGCGCCAGCGCGGCTTCGAAGTCCGCGCGGGCGTCAGCGTTGCTCTTGCGCGCCTGCGCGACCACGCCGCGCAGGTACAACCAGCGCGCATCCCTGGGTGCGAGTTGGTGCGCGTCATGGAAGGCGATGTCGGCTACATCGTCCAGCCCTGCGCGGAAATACACCGCACCGATGGTCGCATAGGCCAGGGCAAGGTCGTCGCCGATCAGGCCGACGCGCACCTTGTCGAAATCCGCGCGTGCCGAGGCAACCTGCTTGGCCAGGTCAGGCGACAACTTGCTGGTGTCCGGCACGGGCAACGTGCGCACCAGGACATCGTCGGCGGCAGCGGCGAAGCCGGTCATGGAAATCGCGCACAGCGCGATGCAAATCAGGATACGCAAACGCTTCATCGGATTGGCCGCGAGACGAACAGGGGCGCAAAGTGTAACGACGCGCGGCGACGCGGGCCAGTTCGCGCGAGGCGTGTGGTTTGCTACCCTTCAGCAAAGGTTCCGGGAAGGGAGGAAACGATGGCCGGGCAAAACCAGTTTCGCCTGCTGCGCGAGCGGCGCTTCGCCCCGTTCTTCCTGACCCAGGCGCTGGGTGCGTTCAACGACAACGTATTCAAGAACGCGTTGGTCATCCTGGTCGCGTTCCTGACCGCGCAACTGACGGTCAAGGACGTGAATTTCTACACCAACCTCGCCGCCGGACTGTTCATCCTGCCGTTCCTGCTGTTCTCGGCGACCAGCGGCCAGCTCTCGGACAAGTTCGACAAAGCCCGCCTCGCCCAACTCGTCAAGGTGCTGGAAATCGGCATCATGGGCATCGCCTTCGTCGGTTTTCACACGCACAGCATTCCGCTGTTGCTCGCGATGTTGTTCATGATGGGCGTGCACTCGACCCTGTTCGGACCGCTCAAGTACGGCCTGCTGCCGCAGGTGCTGGATCAGCGCGAGTTGACCGGCGGCAACGGCCTGATCGAGATGGCCACGTTCGTCGCCATCCTGCTCGGCACCATCGCCGGCACCAGCCTGATCCGCGTCGACGGCATCGGCGCATGGCTGGTCGGCGGGGCCACGATCGCCATCGCCATCATTGGCCTTGTTTGCGCGCTCGCCATGCCGCGCGCGCCGGCGCCGGACCCGAACCTCAAGCTCAACTGGAACCCGTTCAGCGAAACCTGGCGCAACGTCGCCTACATCCGCACCGACCGCTCGATCTTCCTGTCGTGCCTGGGCGTGTCCTGGTTCTGGTTCTACGGCTCGATCTATTTCACCCAATTGCCGAATTACACCAAGGTCGTGCTCGGCGGCGGGCCGGGCGTGTACACGCTGATCCTGACCGTGTTCTCCATTGGCATCGGCCTGGGTTCGGTGCTGTGCGAAAAATTGTCCGGTCACAAGGTCGAGATCGGACTGGTGCCGTTCGGCTCGATCGGCATGACCGTGTTCGGCGTGGATTTGTACTTCGCCCATCCGGGCAGCGTCGGCGAGTTGAACCTGTCCATCGCGCAGATGCTCGCGCAAGCGCATGTCTGGCGCATCCTGATCGACCTCGTGCTGATGGCGATTTTCTCGGGCTTTTTCATCGTGCCGCTGTTCGCCCTGATCCAGTCGCGCAGCGATCCGGCGCGCGTGTCGCGCGTGATCGCGGCGAACAACATCCTCAATGCGCTGTTCATGGTCGTCGCCGCGATCATCTCGGCGCTGCTGCTGAACGCGGTGAACCTGAGCATTCCAGGCTTGCTGCTCGCCACTGCGCTGATGAACGCCGCGGTCGCGGTATACATCTATACACTGGTGCCGGAGTTCCTGCTGCGCTTCATCGACTGGGCGCTGATCAACACCCTCTACCGCATCCGCCCCGAAGGTTTGCAGAACATTCCCGAACACGGCCCGGCACTGCTGGTGTGCAACCACATCAGTTTC
>JAICYA010000245.1 GCA_025934455.1 Rudaea sp. | reverse complement strand
GCTGCGGACAATCCGACCGCACGATTTTTCGACGCGATCTCGCGCAAGACCCGCGCCTGGTCGCGCGAGCGCGGCCGTCCGCAGCTGGCGCTGGCCGATCCGCTGGCGATGGCGGTGGCGCTGAATCCGGATATCGTCGCGCGTACCGCCGAGCATCGCGTCGCCCGCTCGCTCGAGGGCGTGACGCGCGGGGCGACCGGGGTCGGTTGGGACGATCGGTACGGCAAGCCGGCGAACGCGCGCATCGTATTGGACGTCGATCAGGCGCGCTTCGAGGCGTTGGCGGCGTCCGCGCTCGGTATCGGTTGATTGGGCGGCGGCGGCATCGCGTTGCGGAACCAGACATCCATCTGCGGGAAGGACATCTCGATATTCTTCTCGCGAAACACGTCCGCGATGCGCGTGTACAGCGCATCGCGCGCGCGGTTGCGGTCGCCGATATCGGCGATGAACACGCGCAGGTCGAAGTCGAACGTGCAGGCCGAGATCTGCACGAACCAGCAACTTGGTGCCGGATCGTCCACGACCAGCGGCTCGGCGGCGGCGATTTCGAGCAGCAGTTCGCGCACCTCGCGCGGATCGCTGGAATAGGCCGCACCGATGCGCAGCACCACGCGCGTCGTCGTGTTCGACAGCGACCAGTTGGTCAGGCGTTCGGTGATGAAGCTCTTGTTCGGAACGATCACTTCCTTGTTGTCCCAGTCGACGATCGTGGTTGCGCGCGTGCGGATGCGCGCGACCGTGCCTTCGACTTCGCCGATGCTGACAATGTCGCCGATGCGGAACGGGCGCTCGAACAGCACCATCAGGCCGGAAACAAAATTCGCGAAAATTTCCTGCAGGCCGAAGCCGAGGCCGACGGAAAAACCGGCGGCCAGCCACTGCAGGTTGCTCCAGTGCAGGCCGAGCATGGCCAGGCCGGTGATGGTGCCGGCGAAGACGATCGCGTAGCGGGTCAGGCTGGTAATCGCATAGCGCGTCGGCGCGTCCACGTGTAGGCGGCGCAACAGGCTCAATTCGATGAGGCCCGGCAGGTTGCGCGTGGCGGTCCAGGTCAGCGCGAGCACGAGCACCGCTTCGAGCACGTCGCGCAGACTCACGTTCAGCGCCATGGTCTTGCCGTCGATCATCTCGCTGGACGTCCACACCTTGACGTCGCCGAGCAGAGTCAGCGCCGGAGCCACATCGGCCCAGATCCACAGTAACACGGCAGCGCAGCCGACCACGACCAGCGCACGCAAGAGGCGGCGCGTTTGCGCGCTGACACTGGCGAGGGTGATTTCCTCCGGCGGCGCTTCCGGCGGCGCGTCGCCGCCGTCCGCCGCGGCGGTTTCCGCATCCGCGATTTTGCGCAGTTCCATGCGCTGCAGGGCGAGGCGGCGTTCACCGAGCACCAGCCAGCGCGCGGCCAGGTCGTAAACGACATTTGCCGCGAGCAACGCCATCAGCGTATTGAGCACATGCGTACTCAACGCCAGCGCGGTGACGAAATAGCCGCGCAATACCAGCACGGCGAGCAGGAGCACGCCACCGCACAAGACGACGCGCGTGAACTGGCGCAGGCGCAGCGGTTCTTGCAGAACGCTATAGCGAGCGGTCCACAAGCGACCCGGCGCGAGCAGCCACCACGTCAACGCCGCCATTGCGAGCAGTACCACGCCGAGCAGAGCCCGCGCATAGCCGTCGATCGCGGCGGCGTCGCCGCGCAGCATCATCAGGACGATCAGGAATTGCGCCGGCAGCACGATCAGCGCCAGCCAGGGCACGGCGGCAGACAAGGCCGCGCGGCGCAGGCGCGGCCAGCGGAAATGAAATTGCGCCAGGCCGTTTTCGCGAGTGAGCGCGCGCAGGAAGGCGAGCACGAACACCGGCGCCGCGAGGCGCGCCAGTGAAACCGCGATATCGGCCGCGAAATTGTTGCCGGGCGCCGGTGTGGCGCGGAACGCGGCGGCGGCCAGCCACAGCAGCACGGGCCACGGCGCAGCGGCAAGCAGCGTCCACAGCAGCGCCATGCCGGTGAGACGGTAGCGGTCGCTGCGGATGCGCCGCATCGGTGCCGCTATCGCGGCCAGTCGCGCCGGAGCACGCAGGCGCAACACGAACAGGAGAATCAGCAGGGCGAGCGCGCAGGTGGCAAGCAAAGGCGCAGCCACAATTGCGTTCCCGGCGCCGCGCAACGCACGTGACCAGCGCGCGGCCGAGAAGAAACCACTGTCGTCGCCGGCCAGTGCGGAGAACCAGGCGGCGTTGACCGGCGCGTGGCTGGGCGTCCACAACAGGCGCGAGTCGAGCAGGGCATTGAGTTTGGCGGTGGCTTCGACCAGTCCGCGCAATTCCTGTTCGGCTTCGCCTTGCGCACTGGCGAGCTTGGTTTGCAGGGCGCCGAGCTGCACCAGCACCTGCGCGCGCGTGGCGAGCAAGCCGAACAAGCCTTCGCGCAGCATCTTGACGCGCTCCGGCGGCAGGTTCGGCAGTTTCTCCAGTGTCGTGTTGGCAGCACTGTCCAGATCGCCGAGTTCGCCCTGCTGCTCGCGCACGTCGATCAGGCCGATGCGGGTTTGCGCGTAATGCGTTTGCAGATCGGACAACTGGCGATTTAGCCGATCCAGCGGCTGCAATTTGCGTTTTTCGGCGAGCAGGATCAGGCCGACGGCTTCGTTGACGCCGCCGATGCGGATGCGTTCCTCGGTGTTCTTCAGCGCCTGCGCGGTATCGTTGACGGCGCGATCCCAGGTTTGTTTGCGCGTGCGCAGGTCGGACGAGTCGCGCACCGTCTCGGCCAGGCGCGCGACCAGCGCCACGTTCGCGTCGGCTGCTTCGATGAGCACGCGCGCGCGTGGATCGAGCGCCGCGCGTTCCTCGGCTACCCGCGCCTGCAGCGCACGTGCCTGCGCGCCGGTGCGGTCGAGCAGGAGATTCTCGAGTGCGCTGGCGCGTTGCCCGGCCAGCAGTGACACGCGCTGGCGTTCGCGCAATTGCGCCGACAACAGGCGCATGCGCGGCTCGTAGCTGCGGTTTTCCAGGTTCAGCAAGGCGATGCGGATCGTCGCCAGCCGTTGCGCAGATTGCGCGCGCAGCCGCTGCGCCTGTGCCAGCGCCGGCGGTCCGGACTTGTTCGTTGCCGACAAGGCCGCCTGACTGGAATCGAGCGTCGCGTGCGCCGCGGCCAATTCATCGCGCAATTGCGCCGGGCGCGTCGTCTGCCGCGCGAGCTCGGATTCCAGCGCCGTTACCGCGGCACGCGCATCCGTGGCGACGCCGCGTTCGCGGTCGAGCAGGGCTTCGAGTTGCTCGACCGTGGCGCGTTCGGGCAGGGCTGTGCGCCACTTGGCCATCGCCTCGCTGGAATCGGCGGCAAGGGATTCCTCGATCTTTTGCGCATCCGTGTCGGCGCTGGCGGCGGTCTGGTCCAGGCTTTGCCACTGTTGTGCCAGTTCGTCGGCATGGGCCTCGTCGGCCTGGGCCTGGCGCAGCAGGTCTTCGGCCTGCTTGCGCGCGTCGGCATCCAGCCCGCGTTGTGCCGGCAGGGCGCGCAGGGCAGCATTGATCGCTCCTGCCTGTGATGGCGGAAAGACCGGTGCTGCGGGGGGCGCGACCGCAGCGGCTGGTGCGGTCGCCGGCTTGCCTGCCGCGCCGGGTGCGGCAATGGCCTGGGAAGCCATGACACCGGCGAGGAGGACCCAGACCAGGGCAGATGCACGTCGGATCCTTGCAGATAACGGATTATTCAAGACAATTTACCGCGCGGACTTGCGCCGACAAGGGTCGAAACGATACCATAGTCGTCTTTTCCGCACGATTTTGTGGAGTTGCAGCATGAAAGCCGAAACCCATCCGAAATACACGCCGGTCAT
>JAICYA010000410.1 GCA_025934455.1 Rudaea sp. | reverse complement strand
GTTCGTTCATCGCCACCGCTCGGCCGATCGCCGAGAACGGGAAGGTGCCCACCTTGTACGGGACGTTCTCGGCCTTGCACTGCTGCTCGGTCTTGCCGGCCCAGGCGATCTCGGGCTCGGTGTAGATCACCCACGGGATGATGTCGTAATCCACGTGGCCGGATTTGCCGGCGATCAGCTCGGCGACCATCATGCCTTCCTCGAAGCCTTTGTGCGCCAGCATCGGGCCGCGCACGCAGTCGCCGATCGCCCACACGCCGTCCACGCCCGTCCAGCAATGTTCGTCCGCCACGATGCGGCCGCGTTCATCGGTCTTGACGCCCGTGCCTTCGCCCAGCACGCCCTGCGTGTACGCGCGACGGCCGACCGCGACCAGCAGCTTGTCCACGGTGATCGTGTGCTCGCCGTCCTTGTCGGCATAGGTGACTTCGACGGCGTTCTTCTTGACCTCGGCCTTGCTGACCTTGGCGCCGAGCTTGATGTCCAGCTCCTGCTTCTTGAATTCGCGCGCGGCGAGCTTGGCGACCTCGGCGTCGGCTGTGCCGAGGAAGTCCGGCAGCGCTTCCAGAATGGTGACCTGCGCGCCGAGCCGCTTCCACACCGAACCGAGTTCCAGCCCGATCACGCCCGCGCCGATCACGCCGAGGCGCTTCGGCACGCTGTCGAAATCGAGCGCACCGGCATTGTCCACGATGGTCTTGCCGTTGAATTTCGCAAACGGCAGTTCGATCGGTACGGAACCGGTGGCGATGACCACGTTGGGCGCGCTCAGCGTTTGCGTTGAACCATCCGCGCCGGTGACTTCGACATGGTTGCCACGGTCTTTATCAACACCTAGCAACTTGCCGGTGCCGAAGAACGGCGTGATCTTGTTGGCCTTGAACAGCATGGCCACGCCGCCGGTGAATTGCTTGACGATCTTGTCCTTGCGGCCGATGAAGGTCGCAAGATCCACCTTGGCGTTTTCGACGCTGATGCCGTGAACCGGCAGGTTGTGCGAGAGATTCCAGAACTGCTTCGAGGAATCCAGCAGCGCCTTGGACGGAATGCAACCGACGTTGAGGCAGGTGCCGCCGAGCGCCTGCTTGCCGTCCTTGCCCTTGAAGCCGTCAATGCATGCGACCTTCAGGCCCAGTTGCGCGGCGCGGATCGCGGCGTGGTAGCCGGCGGGGCCGCCGCCGATGACGATGAGGTCGAATTTTTGTGCGTCGGCCATTGCGAAATCCTTGGGAGGCGTGATGGGGAGGCGGGAGGCAAAAGAGCGGGGATTTACGCCTCCCGCCTCACTCCTCCCGCCTCACTTCTTACAAGCCCAGCAGCATCCGCTGCGGGTTCTCGAGCTGGTTCTTGATGTCCACCAGGAACAGCACCGCATCCTTGCCGTCGATGATGCGGTGGTCGTAGCTGATCGCGATGTACATCATCGGCGCGGCGACGACCTGGCCGTTCTCCACCACCGCGCGTTCCTTGATGGTGTGCATCCCCAGGATCGCGCTCTGCGGCGGATTGACGATCGGCGTGGAGAACAGCGAGCCGAAGGTGCCGCCGTTGGTGATGGTGAAGGTGCCGCCCTGCAATTCGTCCAGCGTCAGGCCGCCTTCGCGCGCACGTTTCGCGAAATCGCCAATCGTCTTCTCGATCTCGGCGAAGCCCATGCTTTGCGCGTCGCGCAGCACCGGCGTCACCAGGCCGCGCTCGGTGGACACCGCCACCGAGATGTCCTGGTAACCGTGATAGATCACGTCGTTGCCATCCACCGAGGCGTTCACGATCGGATGCCGTTTCAGCGCCTCGCACACCGCGCGCACGAAGAAGCTCATGTAGCCGAGCTTGACGCCGTGGGTCTTCTCGAACTGTTCGCCGAGCTGCTTGCGCATCGCGACGACTTTCGAGAGGTTGACCTCGTTGAACGAGGTCAGCATCGCAATCGAATACTTGGATTGCATCAGGCGCTCGGCGATGCGCGCGCGCATGCGCGTCATCGGCACGCGCTCTTCGGCGCGGGGCCCGGTCGGGGATGGCGCACGGGTTTCAGCCGGACGCGCTGCAGGCGCGGGAGCCGGAGCACCTTTGCCGTAGTTCACCAAGTCTTCCTTGGTGACGCGACCGTCGCGGCCGGTGCCCTGGACCTGCGCGGGATC
>JAICYA010000101.1 GCA_025934455.1 Rudaea sp. | reverse complement strand
TGCAGCTTCATGGTCTTTCTCTCAACTCGTGCGCCGGAAAGCCAGCACATTGCGATTGTCCACGCGCGCGAGCTGCGCGTGCGCGAACTGCGTCACTTCGCCCGGCCCGAGTACCAGCAGGCCACCGGGCTTGAGCAGGTTCGCGAGCGTGGCCAGCAGGTCGCGGCGGCGCTCGCGGGCGAAATAGATCAGTACGTTCTGGCAGAAAATCAGGTCCAGCCGCTTCATCGACGCGCCGACCGCGTCGAGCAGGTTGAACTGGGCGAAACCCACACGCTTGCGCAACGCTTCGTGGATGCGGAAGCTGTCCGCGTCCAGCGCCTCGCAGTACGCCTCGCGGTACGCTTGCGGAATCTCGTCCATTTTCTGCCGCGGGTAAAGTCCGGCGCGACCAACGGCCAAGGCCGGCAGACTCACGTCCGTCGCCGTCACGCCGAAATACGACTTGCCGCCGCGCTCGGCCAGGTGCTTGTCCAGCACCATCGCCAGCGTGTAGGCCTCCTCGCCACTCGAGCAACCCACGCTCCACGCGTGCAGCGTGTTGCGCGCCGGATCGGCGGCCATCCGCGGCAGCCATTCGCGCGCGATCAGGTCGAACGACGGCGGGTGGCGGAAGAAATGCGTTTCGTGCACGGTCAGGCGATCGACCAACGTCGTCCACTCGATCGCGCCTTCGGGAATCTTCTGCAGGTCGCGGAAATAGGATTCGAAATCCACATGTCCGGTTTCGCGCATGCGCCCGCGCACGCTGGTGACCAGGAAGGCCTTGCGCTTGAGCGGCACGACAACGCCCGTGCGCTTCTCGAGCAGGCTTGCCCAGCGCTCGAACTCGCTGTCGTCCATGCCCGGCATGGCCATCAGCGGCGAGAAAGTCCCGGCGGCAACCGACATGCGCTATACCAACCTCCACCGACCCGTACATCCGAACTTCCGCGTTCATCGACAAAGCCCCTCGCCGCATGCACACCGCGACGCTTCGTCTGGCCCTTTACGCCGGCAGCTTGAAGTCCTGCACCGAACGGCGCAGGTCCGCGGCCAGTTGCGCCAGGTTGCCGATCGACTCGGCGGTCTGGCTGGCGCCGACCGAAGTCTGCGTGGTGATTTCCTGAATCACGTTCATGGTCGCGGAAATGTTCGTCGCCGCGGCCGACTGCTGGCGCGCCGCTTCGGAAATGTTCTGAATCAGGTCGGCCAGGTCGTTCGACACCTTTTCGATCTCGCCCAGGGCCAGGCCGGCGTCCTCGGCCAGGCGTGCACCGGCCACCACTTCGGACGTGGTCTGTTCCATCGAGGTGACCGCTTCGTTGGTATCGGCCTGAATCGTCTGCACCAGCGTTTCGATTCGGCGTGTGGCGCCGGACGCGCGCTCGGCCAGTCGCTGCACTTCGTCGGCGACCACCGCGAAGCCGCGGCCCGCCTCGCCGGCGGACGCGGCCTGAATGGCGGCGTTCAAGGCCAGGATGTTCGTCTGCTCGGCAATGTCGTTGATCAGTTCGACGATGGAGCCGATTTCCTGCGAGGATTCGCCGAGGCGCTTGATGCGTTTCGAGGTTTCCTGGATCTGGTCGCGAATCGAGTCCATGCCCTGGATCGTCTGGCGCACGATGCCGGCACCCTTCGAGGCGATCTGCACCGAGCGTTGCGCCACGTCCGCCGACTCGGCCGAGTTCTTCGAGACTTCGTCGATGGAGACCGCGATTTCATTGATCGCAGCCGACGCGGAAGTGATCTGTTGCGCCTGGTGTTCGGCGGCTTCCGCTAGGTGCATGGCGGTGGCCTGGGTTTCCTGCGCCGAAGTCGATACGTGCAAGGCGGTGTCGTTGATCGTCGTCACCAGGGAGCGCAGCGCCTCGACCGCGAAGTTGACCGAGTCCGCGATCGCGCCGGTGATGTCTTCGGTAACCGTCGCCTTCACCGTGAGGTCACCTTCGGCCAGCGATCCCATTTCGTCGAGCAAGCGCAGAATGGCTTCCTGGTTGCGCTGGTTCAGTTCGGCGGTGACCTGGTAGCGCTGGCGCTGGCTGCGGATCTGGCTGGCGATCAACAGGATGACGAGGAAGATCGCCGCACCCGCCGCGATGACGCCGACGAACAGGTTCGGGAACACGCGCCGCGATTGCAGTTCGCCCAGGCGCACGGAAACCGGATCGGCCTTGAGCAGCATGGTCTGCGAGTCGATCGAAGCCTGGTCGGCGGCCTGCTTCACGTCCTGCAGGGCCGAGGCGGAATCGAGCAGCTTCTTGACCGGATCGCCGACGAGGTCGGTCCACGACTTGTTCATGTCGGTGAGAATCTGGCGCGCGTTCGGGTTGTCCATTGCGCGGATGTTCAAGTCCGGGTTACCGCTGATGAGGCCGGCCAGCACCGCGCCGTACAACTGCGCGTCGCGCTGCAGGCCGTCCGCGGCGGACTGGGCTTCTTCGCCGCCTTGCACGATGGTCTGCACGCGGCGCTGCATGCGGTCGGCGAGCAGCATTTCGCGCGAGGAAATCATCACCTGGTTGGGCGAACCGTTCTTTTCGGTGAGGATCTTCACCACTTCGTCCATGCGCGAGTTGAGCACGGGCATCTTGCTGTTGAAGTCGGCGGCGACCGCGGAGGTATTGAGCACCTGTTCCTTGGAATCGAGAATCTTGGTCGCATTCGTGTTCAGCGGCTGCCAGGCCTTGTCCAGGTCGCCAATTTCCTTGGCGACGCCGGAAACGTCGCCGTAACCTTGCATGCCGGTAGTCTTGTCACCCTTGCTCAGCTTGTTGAGCAGGTCGTCGACGGTGTTGCGCGTTTGTTCCAGGCTCTTGAACGCGTCGATGTTGCCACCCGCGGCAGCATTCGCCACGGTCGACAACTGCTGCGACAGCACCTGGATCTTGGTGACCAGGGCGCTGGCCTTGGCGTCTTGCGACGCGTTGTAGGTCAGCCAGCCGAAGTCGACCACGGCAACCAGGATGGCCGCGATCAGCAACACCACGAGCAGGGTATTGGCGCCCGCCCGTTCCTTCCCGCCCACTGCGCCTGTCGTCACGCTCATAACTTATGCCCCTTGCAAGCTGCGATCGCCACGGCGCTAGGCCGCGGCCTGTACGAAATCGGGCGAACGCACCAGGGTCGCCATGCTGAACTGGCCCCAGTGCATCTCGCCCAGCGGATATTTCTCGCCGACGAATCGGCCGTAGCGCTCGTCGTCCTCGCCGATGGCCTCGGCGCGCTGCTCCTCGGAGAAGCTGCGCTGGCCTAGCACCTCGTCGATCAGCAGGCCGACGCTGCCGCCGGCCTGGCGCACGAGCAGCACGCGGCTCGAATCGGTGGCTTGCGTGCGCTCACCCTCGAGGTATTGCTTGAGATCGATCACCGGCACCAGGTTGCCGCGCACGTTGGCGACGCCGAGCAGCCAGCCACGCGTGCCGGGCACGATCGTCAGCGCCGGCGGCGTCAGGATTTCGTTGACCTCGTTGATGCCGCTGACGAGATAGCGCTGGCCGATGCGGAAGCCGATGCCGCGCCACAGGCCCGGCGCCTCGATCTGCTCGGGCATGCCGGCCACGTGCGCGAGACTGCGCCGCTCGTAGTCGGCGAGAGCCTCGAACGGGGACAGCAGCGGCGAGTCGAAGACGGCAGCCATCGGCAATCAGCCCGTAAGCAGTTTCTGGATGCGGCCGAGCAGTTCGGACTCGGCGACAGGTTTCACCATGAAATCCTTGGCGCCCTGGCGCAGGCCCCAGACGCGGTCGGTTTCCATCGACTTGGTGGTGACGATGAGGATCGGAATCGCCGAGGTGTCGGCGTCGCGGCTGAGTGTGCGCGTGGCCTGGAAACCGTTCATGCCGGGCATGATCACGTCCATGATGACGAGGTCCGGCCGCTCGCGCTTGGCCGCAGCGATGCCCTCCTCGGCGCTGGCCGCGCTGCTGACGCGATGACCGTTCTTTTCCAGCAGCGTGGTGAACACGCGCACGTCGGTCGGCGAATCGTCGATGATGAGAATATGCGCCATCGTTTGCCCCTTGTTTGCCCGGATGGCCTCCGCGTTCACTTCGTCACGACATGCCGGCGGATCGCGCCGAGCAATTCTTCGCGGGTGAACGGTTTGGTCAAATATTGTTCGGATCCGACAATGCGGCCGCGCGCCTTGTCGAACAGGCCGTCCTTGGAAGACAGCATGATCACCGGCGTCGCCTTGAACATCTGGTTGTTCTTGATCAGCGCGCAGGTCTGGTAGCCGTCCAGGCGCGGCATCATGATGTCGACGAAAATGATGTGCGGCTGCTGGTCGGAAATCTTCGCCAACGCCTCGAAACCGTCGGTCGCCGTGACGACGTCACAGCCTTCCTTTTTCAAAAGGGTTTCGGCGGTGCGGCGGATCGTTTTCGAGTCGTCGATGACCATGACCTTCAGGCCGGCCAGGTTGCCATCTTTCTCTGTGTGTTCCACGTCCAAAACCCCCAACCGCAAGGAGTGCATGATGTGTGCGTCAAACCGGCGGCAGAATTCGGCTGTTGTGCCGGTTCCGCGCGGCGACGCACGCGCCTGTTCCCAGCCTGTTTAACCAATACTTAGCAAATATGTCAAGTAAATCCGCTAACCCGTCATTTTTGCTCGGGAAAAACTCGCCGCCATGGCCGGCTCCTGCCGGCGAATGCGAGCCCTTGGCTGACACACCGCGATGCTAGTATAGCCCCGTATCCACCGTCGCGCGTTTCTGCAATGCCGCAAAATATTCCACAAGAAACCAGCATTTCCCGTGCCAACATCGATGGTCGGCGGAGCGAAAAGGCATGAGTCTGCGCGTGGCCATGCTGATGGATGCGATCGAATCCATCCACATCGAAAAGGACTCCAGCTTCGCGATGCTGCTCGAGGCGCAGCACCGCGGGCACGAATTGCTCTACCTGACGCAAGGCTCGCTCGCGATCCGCGACGCGGCGCCGTGGGCACGGGCGCAGGGCCTGCGCGTGCGCGACGACGCGCGCGGCTGGTTCGAACTCGACGCGCCGCACTGGCGCGATTTGCGCGAAGTCGACGTGATCCTGGCGCGCAAGGATCCGCCCGTCGATGCGCAGTTCGTCTACGACACGATGGTGCTGGAACTGGCCCAGGCCGGCGGCGCGTTCGTGGTCAACGATCCGCGCTCCCTGCGCGACGCCAACGAAAAACTTTTCGCGCTGCGTTTCCCGCAGTGCATTCCGCCGACCCTGGTCGCGCGCGACGCGGCCGAGCTCAAGCGCTTCGCCGCCGCGCACGACAAAATCGTGCTCAAACCGCTCGACGGCATGGGCGGGCGTTCGATCTTCGTCAGCGCACGCAGCGATCCGAATCTCAACGTGATCCTGGAAACACTGACCGACAACGGCAATCAGTTCGCGATGGCGCAGCGCTATCTGGAAGAAATCCGCGACGGCGACAAGCGCATCCTGCTGATCGACGGCGAAGCGGTACCGTACGCGCTGGCGCGCGTGCCGCAGGGCGACGAATTCCGTGGCAACCTGGCGCGCGGCGGCAAGGGCGTGGGCATGCCGTTGAACGAGCGTGAGCGCTGGATTGCCAACCAGGTCGGGCCTGAACTGCGCGCGCGCGGCATGCTGTTCGTCGGCCTGGACGTGATCGGCGGACTCCTCACCGAAGTCAATGTCACCTCGCCGACCTGCATCCGCGAACTGGATGCGCAATTCGGCCTGAATATAGCCGGGCAGTTGTTCGACGCGATCGAGGCGAAATGCAGGCCGCGATGAGCGCCGCGGCACCGGCCATCGGCAGTCGCGACCGCCTCAGCGTGACGTTCCTGTTCTCGCTGATCTTCCACGGCGTGCTCGCGCTCGGACTCACCTTCGCCTACGAAAAACCGGCGCCGAGCCTGCCCTCGCTGGACGTGATCCTGGTGCAGTCGGCGTCGGGACAGAAGCCGACCCAGGCGGACTTCCTCGCCCAAGCCAACAACAGCGGCGGCGGCGACAGCGAACGCGCGTTGCGTCCGAGCGCGCTCGTGTCCAGCCCGGTGAACAAGCCGGAGCCCGGCGTCGCGCCACGGCCCCTGCGCGCATCCGCGCCGCGGCCCTCGCCGCCGAGCGAGCGCGAAATGCTCACTTCGCGGCAAGCGGATTTTTCCGTGCGCAGCGAACACGAAACGCCGGACCAACCGCCGTTGCCGCAACCGACCCTGCACGACATGCTGCAGACGAAACTGGAAATGGCCAAGCTCGCCACCGAAATCCAGCGCGAAAGCCAGGCCTATGCCAAGCGCCCGCGCAAGAAATACATCTCGGCCAACACCAAGGAATACGCCTACGCCGCCTACATGTCGGCCTGGGTCGCGCGCGTGGAACGCATCGGCAACCTCAACTATCCGGACGAGGCGCGACGCGAGCACGTGCACGGCGACCTCGTGCTCACCGTCGCGCTCAATCGCAAGGGCGAGATCAAGAACGTCGACGTGATCCATTCCAGCGGACACAAGGTCCTCGACGACGCCGCGATTCGCATCGTGCGCCTGGCGGCGCCGTTTCCGCCGATCCCCAAGGACGAAGGCATCGACGAGTTGTACATCACGCGCACCTGGCAGTTCTTGCCGGGCGATATCCTCAGGAATCGATGAACCCACTAGCGGTACAATGACCGCATGCAATCGACGTCCTCCCTCGCCAACCAGTTCCTGATCGCGATGCCGGGCACGCGCGACCCGCTGTTCAAGCGCAGCGTGGCGTTCGTCTGCCAGCACGGCGAGGACGGCGCGATGGGCCTGCTCATCAACCGCCTGTCCGAATACCGGCTCGGCGACGTGCTCGCGCAGATGAACATCAAGTCCGAGTTCAGCCGCGTCAGCGAAGCGCCGGTGCTGATCGGCGGGCCGGTACAACCCGAGCGCGGCTTCGTGCTGCACGCGCCGCCCGGCGACTGGGAATCCTCGTACAGGATTTCCGAGCGCCTGTGCGTGACGACCTCGCGCGACGTGCTCGCCGCGATGGCCGAGGGCAACGGGCCGGCGGACGCCATCGTCGCGCTCGGTTATGCCGGCTGGAGCCCCGGGCAGATCGAGAACGAGCTGAAGGAAAACGCCTGGCTGACC
>JAICYA010000321.1 GCA_025934455.1 Rudaea sp. | reverse complement strand
TCCTTCGACGGAGTCTCGATATCGAGATCGTAAAGGGACTGGCCATCGACGATGGCCACGCGCAACTCTTCACGCTGAGTTGCGTTGATCAGCATACGCTTCATTTTTACATCCTCGGCGCTCGACCGTGGACTGCGTCGCGATTCCGCGCCGATTACGGCGGCGGAGCCGCGCAAGCCGTGGGCGTGGCACGCCACCACAGGAGCGCTTTGTATCTGCCGGCGCATCATCTGCGCCTGGCGGTTTATAGGTGCCCTTTTGCGCTGCCGGGACTCCACGCCGCCATGACGGGGGCGGGCAATCCGCGATCCGACCCGTTAGGATTACGCGGCGGCCGAGGACTCCTCCCGGAGTTGGCTCGGGCGCCGGCGCAGGCCGGCGGGCGGATGCGTCGTCACGCCGTCTGACCGGCGCTGACGCGAAACGCCTGAGAAGTGTAACACACCGGTCGATTTTTCCAATACTTACGCGGACTTCGATGAATCTCGATACAAAGCAATCAGGCCCCGGCGTGCGTCTGGCGATGGTTCCCGACGACCGCGAAGGGCAGCGCATCGATAATTTCCTGACCGGACAACTCAAGGGCGTGCCGAGGAGCCTGATTTACCGCCTGCTGCGAACCGGGCAGGTGCGGATCAACGGCAAGCGCGCCAAGCCCGATGCGCGCGTATCCGGCGGCGACACGGTGCGCATTCCGCCCGTGCGGACGGCGGCGGCGGGCGAGCCCGGACCGGCGCCGCGGGCGATGATCGAACGAGTGGTGCAGTCGATAATTTTCGAAGACCGGGATTTCCTGGTTCTTGACAAGCCAGCCGGCATCGCCGCGCACGGTGGCAGCGGCGTCGCCTTCGGCGCGATCGAACTGCTGCGCGCGGCGCGTCCGGACGAATCGCTTGAACTCGCACACCGGCTGGACCGCGATACCAGCGGCGTTTTGGTCCTCGCGCGCCGGCGCGCGGCGCTGACCGCGCTGCAGGAATTGATCCGCGACGGCCACATCATCAAGCAGTATCTGGCGCTGCTGCATGGCCATCCGAAGCGCGCGCGATTCGATGTCAACGTGCCGCTGCGCAAATTCGATTTGCAGGGCGGCGAACGCATGGTGCGCGTGAGCGACGATGGCAAGCCCGCACTCACCGCGTTCAAGGTGATCGGCAATTATGCGGATGCCAGCTTTGCCGAGGTGACGTTGTATACCGGACGCACGCACCAGATTCGCGTCCACGCACAGCATGCAGGGCACCCGCTGGCCGGCGACGAAAAGTACGGCATGCGCGAGTTCAACAAGACGCTGCGCGATTTCGGTCTGCGCCGCCTGTTTCTGCACGCGGCGCGCTTCGAGTTCGAGCTGAATGGCAAGACGCACAGTTTTTCCGCGCCGCTGGCGAAGGATCTGGCGGAAGTTCTCGACCGCCTGCCTACTGGAAAAACCGCGCGCTGACTTCGGCCGAGTACAGCCAGTCCGGCGGCAGCAGGGCGATCAACACAAGTGCGCTGGCGGCATGCGAAAACGCGAGCGGCAGCAAGGCACGCTCGCGCAAGTAAAGCGCGCACCAGCATAACCCGCCGAAAAACGTGGCGAGCATCAAACTCGAGTTTGGTGTATGCAGCAAGGCGAAGCCTAGTGCGCCGAAATACAGCGCAAGCGCTGTGCTCCCCGTCAAGAGTTTCCAGCGGCTGACGCAAACGACACAGACCAGATACTGCTGCATGAGCGCCCAGCCGAAATAGCGCCACACATGCGCCGCGCCGATCGGCCGGATCGAACCGCCGCCAGAAAAATGTGCGGCAATGCCGATGCCAGTGGCAACTGCGACCACCGCAGCTGCAAGCAGCCACGCGCGTGCGCTGCCGTTCCATTTCCAATCGCGAGGAATACCAAGACTGAGCGCATACGCGGCGACGCTGGCAATCAGGAATTTCTGGTCGGTACCAACTTCGCCGGTGAAATGTCCGCCGACGACCAGCCACAGCGGCGCGGCAAGCACCAACGCGATTTCCAGCGCGGCGCGCACACGCGGCGGGCGCGACGGAAAAATACGCGCAAACAACAGTACGGCAGCGAATGCAATCAGCGCGGTCCAACGCAGTGCGACGGGAATATCTGCAATGCCTGATCGTGGCGATGACGTACGCGCAAGGGCGAAGGTTGCGTCCAACGCAGTCAGCGGCACGACGACCGCGGCTGGCAGCGCGTCATGGATCGCATCGAGCATCAGGCGTTGCTGTTCGACGCGACGCGTTTGTGGAATCGCAAGAATCGGCGCGCCCGACTTCGCCAACGCAGCTATTTGCGCGGCGCCGAATCCGGTATCCGGCACGCGATAGACCGGAATGACGCCGGGCGACGCGGGCGCACCCGGTTCGGCGAGCATGATTGGATGCGTCAATTCGAGCGGCTCGTATTGCACGGGCCGATCGAGCGCGGCGCCGTTGAATTGCAAGGTCGCCCCCTGCGGCAGCGTGAAGCGCAGGCGCAGCATGGCGGCCACTTTCGGCTGGCGAGTCGCCATGCCATCGAGTGCTTGCCACTCGATCTTTTCAATGTCGATGTTCGTCGCCGTGGAGATTCCGGCGAGAGGGAACGGCGCACCCGTCCATGCACCGCCGTCGAGACGTTCACGGATGACGAGTTGTACCTGCGCGGCCGCGTTCGCGAAGGCGAACAGGCGTAGCCGCGGGAAATCGTGCAACGGAATGTTGCGTTCCAGGCGCAGGCCGATCTCGAAAGGCTGGCCGCGTGATGTCACCAGCAGGCAATCGTCGGCGAAGTCGGCTTGCGCATCGCCGAAAACGCGCCCGGCGACAATGTCTTGCGGGCGATAACCCCATTGCCACGGTGTCTCGCCCGACGCGGCGAGCGCCAACGCGCGTGCGGCATCGCTGCGCAGATGCGCGGTGAACTGCCGTTGGGCGAGATGTTCCAGACCCCAGGCGGTAAAGCAGAGCAGGGCGACGAACGCCAGCGCCGCGGCAAT
>JAICYA010000222.1 GCA_025934455.1 Rudaea sp. | reverse complement strand
CTCAAACCCCGCGCCGAGCGCGCCGCCGAGGCCGCGAAGGCCGGCGCCGCAACCGGGCAATCCGCCGACGACGCGCAACAGGCGCTGGCCGAGGCAAACGCGCAGCTTGGCGAGGCCGACGCCGCGGTCGAAGCCGCGCAACAGCACCTGAAACAGGCGAAGCATGAAGTCGCCGTGCTCGCGATCCGCGCGCCGGTGGCCGGCCGCGTCGTTGCGCGCAGCGTGCACCTGGCCGATGTCGTTTCCACGCAGTCCGCCACCGCGTTGTTCACCCTGCTGCCGGATGCGCCGCGCATCGTACGCGCGGAATTGAACGAGGCCTTCATCGGCAAGGTAAGCGTAGGCATGCACGCCGACATCGTCACCCAGGATGGCGCCGGCAAGGCGTATCCCGCCACGGTCGAGCGCATCGGCGACGTGTTCGGCCCGAGCACGCTCACCGAAGACCCGCAGGAAGCCTCGGATACGCGCGACGTGACCTGCATCCTCAAGCTCGACAGCGACGAACTGCGCGTCGGCCAGCGCGTGCAGGTGAGGTTCAAGCCGCGCTGAGCAGCATGACCTGCCGACCCAGGCCATGCGCGTCATCGCCGAGCCTGGCCAGGATATCCGGATAGACGATCTGCTCTTCCTTTTCGTCGTGGCCGTCGAGCAGCAACAGGAAGCGACGCCGCGACGCCGCTTCGGAAAGCCGGTCGAGGTGAAGCTCGAGTTGCCGGTGTTCGTTGCACAGGCCGCGGACCCAGCCCGCATTGCCGCCCGCATCCAGGTAGGCAGGGAACAGCAGTTGCTCTTCGATGCGCATATGCCGCGCCAGCACGTTGCGCAGCCATGCTTCACGCTCGGCATCGCCGCGCAAGGCACCGGCCAATGCCGCTTCGATCACGGCATGATCGCGGCCCAGGTATTCGGCGAATCCGATCGGCTGCGCCGAACGCAACATCAGTGCCGTCGCGTGCCCGTCGCCGGCATCCAGCGGATGCCAGCACAGCGTCCCGTCGCTTTCGACGATGGCCGCGCGCAACGCAGGAGCGAAGTCGAAGCCGGCGCGAACGAGCCGGCGTTCGCCCGCACCCAGGCCGGCGAGCAGGCGCGCAAGCGCCACTTCGTCGTCGACGCGCACGCATTCGGCCGCATCGAGCAATGCCGCGCGCGATGGTTGGGGCGCGCTCGCCGCCGTCGCGGCGTCGGCATGGATCTCCAGCCGGAATCGCGACTGCGCATCCAACTGCACGATGCGCCAACGCGTACCGGGGGCGATCCAGCAATTTTCCGCCGTGCGCAGGCTTTGCGCGCCTTCGCTATCGAGCCATTCGACGACCAGCGGCCCGGCCTCGACGCACAGGTATTCCCAGCGGTTCGCGCGCGGCGCATGCCACCGGCGCAGGCGCTCGGGCAGGTTCGCCTGCGTGTACTCGCGCGAACGTCCCAGTTGCCGCCGCAGCGCGGGCGGTGTGGACGCGGGCATCACGTCCGCGCCGTTGGCTTGGCGATACGCGCACCCGGCATCACTGCTTCGCAAACGCCTCCTCGAAAAAGCTGTGCATCAGCGCGAACGCGCGGTGCGCGACTTTCGCGTCGTAATTGCAGCCCTTGACCGAGTTGTCGGCGGTCGGAATCGCGAAGCAGTGCACCGCGCCGCCGTAGTTGACGAACTGCCAGTCCACGCCGGCGTCGCGCATTTCCTTCTCGAAGCCGAGGATCGCCGACTCCGGGGTGAAGCTGTCGTCGGCGCCGTTCATGGCCAGCACCATGCCCTTGATGTTCTTCGCCAGCGCCGGATCGTCGGGGGCGAGGTTGCCGTGGAACGTCGCCACGCCGGCGATGTCCGCGCCGGTGCGCGCGAGGTCGAGCGCGACCGCGCCGCCAAAACAAAAGCCAATTGCGCCCCAATGCTTGCCGTCGAGCGGGGCCTTGCCCTGCTGCGCCTGGAGTTGCGCCAGCGCCGCCTTGACGCGCGCGCGCAGTTCGTCGCGGTGCTTGTACATGTTGCCGGATGCCTTGCCCGCCTCGTCTGCCGTCTTCGGCCGCACCGCGGTGCCGTACATGTCGGCGACGAGGATGACGTAATCCTTGCCCGCAATTTGTTTCGCCAACGCAACCTGGTTCGGGTTCATGCCCATCCAGTCCGGCGCCATCACCAGGCCAGGCCGCGGCGTCTTCACCGCATCGTCGTAGACCAGCACGCTTTGCATCTTCGCGCCGTCGACGGTGTAGTCGATGTTGCGCGTCACCATCGCCGCATTCGCGACGGTGAACCCAAGTCCGAACAGCACGGCCGCAGCAAGCAGGCGATTCATGGCAATCCTCCATCGGGTGGAGACGCCATGATAACGCCGCGCCACCCCTGACGTTCGGGGGTGAACGATGGCGCGACCCTGCGCTACACTTTGGGACAGGACTTACGGAGCCGCCCATGAAACGCGCCACCCTCGCCATCGCCATTGCCGCCGCGGGCCTTGCCCTGCCGGCCGCCGCGCAGCGCAAGCCAGAGCACGTCATTCATTATCGCCAGGCGGCAATGACCATGATCGGCTGGAATTTCGGTGTGCTCGCCGCCATGGTCAAGGGCAAGACGCCGTGGGGCGCGCAGGAATTCGCGCTGCGCGCCGACCGCATCGCCGGCCTTGCGCCGCAGGTGCTCGAAGGCTTCGCCAAGGGTTCGGACAAGGGTGCGACCACCGACGCCAAACCCGGCATCTGGACCCACTTCGACGACTTCACCGCCAAGGACAAGAACCTGGTCGAGCAGACCCGCGCCTTGGCGGAAATCGCCAAGGGCGGCGATGCGGCCGCGATGAAGGAACAGTTCAAGAAGACAGCCGAAGCCTGCAAGGACTGCCACGAGAAGTACAAAGCCGACTGAGCAGAAGGGTTGCTGGTTTTCGATCAGCCGGCCCACCAAACCATGGCCGCCACCGCGGCGGCACAGAGCACGAACAACGCGAACGCCATCCTTGCATCGACGAAGCGCAACGATCGAGCGTCCGCGCTGCGCTTGCGGCCACTCCACATCGGCGAGATCAGGTCATCGTGCTTGACGACGAGATACAGCAATACCGCTGCGATGTGCAGGCAGACCAGGATCAGCAGCACGTTCTCGTTCCAGTGATGCACGCGCGTCAGCAGCTTGACCGTGGCGTCGGAAACGTGCGCGACGAAGGGACCGTCGGTATCGATCCCGTCGCTCGCGAACAATCCGCTGATCGTCTGCGCGGATACGCTCGCGAGCAAGGCGATCACCGACCAGCCGCCGAGTGGATTGTGGCCCACGCGCGTCTGCAGGTTTGTGGAGGATTGCGAACGCAGATAACGCCACACCGCGGCCGGTCCGCGCAGGAAATCGGCAAAGCGGCTGGTCTGCGAGCCGAGGAATCCCCACAGCACGCGGAATGCGATCAGCGCGAGCGTGGCGTAGCCGAACCAGAAGTGCCAGCGCATGTCGAGGAAATGGAATTCGCCGGTCGCGTATTGCAGCGCAATCAACACGGCGAGCGTCCAGTGGAACGCACGCGTGGGCAGATCCCAGACCTGGATGAATCCGCTCATGCGATTCCCAGTCCTTGTATCTGCGCGATGCCAGCCGGATCGAATCCCGCCAAGCGCGCGAATTCGCGACCGCGCTCGGCGTAATCCTTGAACTGATCGAAGCTCGGCGCGCCAGGCGAGAGCAGGATAACGCCACCGTCGGCCGTCGATGTTTTCGCACGCTGCACGGCCTCAGCCAATGTTGTCACCTGCACGACATCGAACTGCGAAGCATGCAGGGCTTCGACGATGCGCGCGCCGTTCGCGCCCATTGCGAGGATGCCGTGCGGCGGATGCTTGGCGACGTACTCCACGAACGGACTCCAGTCGACGCCGCGATCGAAACCGCCGACGAGCACCGTGACGACGCGGCCATGCAGACTGCGCAGCGCTTCGATGGTCGCATGCGGTGTGGTCGAGATGCTGTCGTTGACGTATTCGACGCCGTCGCGTGCACCCAGCGCCTGCAATCGATGCGGCAGCGACTTGAACGTGATGACGTGTTTCGCGGCGGCAATGGCATCGAACCCCATCGCATCGAGTGCGGCAAACGCGGCGCACACATTCATGGCGTTGTGCTCACCCGGCAGCGGTATGGCGGACAGCGGCAGCACACGTTCGCCGCCGCGGCAGATCGCCGCATCGCGCACATACCAGCCAGCGCT
>JAICYA010000389.1 GCA_025934455.1 Rudaea sp. | reverse complement strand
GCTCGTAGGCAGCGATGCGCTCCCGGCCGACGGATTCGACGTAATCCAATGCGGCGCCAAGGCCGACGACGCCGGCGATGTTCGGCGTGCCCGCTTCGAACTTGTGCGGCGGATCGGCGAAGGTGGTTTTCTCGATACGAACCTCGCGGATCATCTCGCCGCCGCCGAAGAACGGCGGCATCGCGGCAAGGTGTTCCTTGCGCGCCCACAGCATGCCGGTGCCGGTCGGACCGAACAGCTTGTGTCCGGTCAGGGCGTAGAAATCGCAGCCCAGTGCCTGCACATCGACGGGCATGTGCGGGGCGGCCTGCGATCCATCCACCAGTAGCGGGATTCCACGCGCGCGGCAGGCTTTCGCCAGCTCGCGCACCGGATTCACCGTGCCCAGCACGTTCGACACATGCACCACACCGGCGAGTTTCACCCGCGGCGTGAGCATCTCGACGAAACGCTCGACGATCAACTCGCCGCTCGGCGTGATCGGCGCGGCCTTGAGCGTCGCGCCGGTGCGCTCGCACACGAGCTGCCACGGCACGATGTTGGCGTGGTGTTCCATCGTGGTGACGAGGATTTCGTCGCCGGGTTTCAGGCGCGGCAGCGCATGGCTGTAGGCGACCGTGTTGATCGCCTGCGTGGTGCCGCTAGTGAACACGACCTCGTCGCGCGACGGCGCGTTGATGAAGCGCGCGAGCTTGTCGCGCACCGCCTCGTAGGCGCTGGTCGCTTCCTCGCCCAGCGTGTGCACGGCGCGCGAAACGTTCGCGTTGTGCTCACGGTAGAACGCATCGACCGCCTCGATCACCGCGCGCGGTTTTTGCGCGGTATTGGCGTTGTCGAAATAGATCAGCGGTTTGCCGTGAACCTTGCGCGCAAGCAACGGGAAATCCGCACGGTAACGCAGCGGGTCGAACGCCGCCGGTGCCGGATTCGCGCTCATGCAGCGCCGTCCGCGTTCTGCGGCAAGTGCGCATCGAGCAAGGCTTCGAAAGGACCGCGCAGGTCGGTCGCTTCGATGCGCGCGAACGCGGCGCGGCAGAATCCGGCGATCAGCAGGCTGCGCGCCGCCGCCAGCGGCACGCCGCGCGAGCGCAGGTAGAACAGCGCGCGCTCGTCGAGCTGGCCGACCGTTGCGCCGTGACTGGCTTTCACCTCGTCGGCATAGATCTCCAGCACCGGCTGCGCGTCGATTTCCGCATGCGGCGACAGCAACAGGTTCTTGGTTTCCAGGCGCGCATCGGCGCCATCGGCGCCCGGCGCCACCGTGATCGCGCCGTGCAGGATGCCGCGCGCGCGGCCGTCGGCCACGCCGCGCCACATCACGTCGCTGACGGTGTCGCGCGCCGCATGACGCACGTCCAGATGCACGTCCACGTGTTCGCGGCCGCGCAGCGCAAACACGCCACGCGACGCCAGGTGCGCCTTGGCGCCGGCGAGTTCCGCATCGATGTCGAAACGCTGGAAACGCCCACCGCACAGCGCATGGGTGGCATCGAATCCGGCATCGTTGCCGAGCGCAATCCGGGTGCGCCGGACCAGCGAAGCAGAACCGGGCAGATCGCCGAGCGTCGCGCTTTGCAAGGCCGCGCCATCGTCGATGGTGATTTCCGAGGTCAGTGCGCCAAGTACATCCGCGCCTTGCGTGCCGACATGCTGTTCCGCGACGTAGGCCTTGCCGGATTCGACGCGGATGTGCAGCGTCGCATTCCAGCGCGACGGCGCATCCGACGCGACATTCGCGAATACCAGGTGCAGCACGCCCTTGCCACGGAAGCGGATCGTGCGCGCGCCGTCGGCCGCGGTCTCGATGATGGCACCGGACGCACCCGCATCCGAATGTGCGGCATCGAGGACGCCATTGACGAAAACAAGGCGGTGGCCGCGCGTCTGTGGCCAGTCGAAGCGCTCGATCAGCGCCGGCGGCAATTGCGCATTGCCAGCGGCGTTTTGGAATGGCATCTGTTCCAGCGCGCGCAGCGCCAAGCGGCTGTAGCGCCAGGACTCTGCGCGCGCCTGTGCGTCGCCGCTGCCGAATTCGCCGAGCAGGCCGTCCATGTCAGGCGGCTCCGACCCGATGCTCGACGGGAGCCAGGCGTTGCGCAATCCAGGCGTAGCCGTGTTCTTCGAGCTTGAGCGCGAGCGACGCATCGCCGGATTCGACGATGCGGCCATCGGCCAGCACATGCACGAAATCCGGCACGATGTAGTCGAGCAGGCGCTGGTAGTGGGTGATCAGCAGCACGGCCTTTTCGGGCTTGCGCATGATGCGGTTGATGCCATCACCGACGATGCGCAGCGCGTCGATGTCGAGGCCGCTGTCGGTCTCGTCGAGGATCGCGAACTTCGGCGCGAGGATGCCCATCTGGACCATCTCGGCGC